>CALHKJ010000360.1 GCA_938033975.1 uncultured Saprospiraceae bacterium
GCTGGATAAGAGCTGATGGTTCATACAACCAAATACCAACTGTATGCTCTAGAGATGGATCAGCTCCAGTTGACCACAATGAAAGTTTTTATACAGCTTTTAATTTAGACACCTTATTTTTATTCCAAGGTGTTTCGGAAGATTATAATGTTACTGATGAAAGTAATGGTTTTGCAGAATTAACTCAGACTCCAGATCGTCTATTAATGGCGAGTGCATCTCCAGGAACAAGTGTAGAGTTTAATACGATAGAAGTTTGTGCGGATGACTCAGATCTTTCCTTAGAAACCCATAAGAGTGTAACTGGTTCTATTACCATTACCAATAGTCTTGCATTGGCAAGTGTATTGGATGAAAATAATAATCCAATTCCATTCAACTTTGTTTCTTCAACTAATACCACATCCACTTATTCATTCCCAATGGATGATCTACCTCCTGGTGAATGTGCTGAGGTGCAAATAGGAACAACCTTATTATATTGCCCAGAAGAACCTGAAGTGGCTGAAGCATGCTTAACCGTCACTTCTGGATGTCTTGATAGAGATATTTTGGCAGCTGTAGCAGGAAATGCAGCGGGTTGTAATGAAATCAAAACTTGCTATCAATATGTAACAGAAGAAGCAAATCTACAAGCAAATTTCTTGCTTCCAAGTACTGAAGAATATCCGCTATGCGCAGAAATTCCAGTAGCTGCTTTGGTGAAAAATGTTCAGATAGCAACCTTGACAGATTTGACCTTCGAGTTTAATATTCCTTTGAATGGAGCTACGATTGTTCCCAATAGTTTTATGGCCTCTTATCCAAATAATGGAGACCTATCTGGAGCTACTCCTTTTTATTCCATTCCAGATCCAGCGATAAATGGAAATATTTTAAGTTATACAGAAGATGATGATTTTAGCAATCATATCCATATGAATGGATTTCCAGGTGTGCTTTCTAGCTTGGACAGTAACTTCATAACCATAAAGTTTTTAGTGAAAACGGATTGTGATGAATTCGTTTCTGGTTCCATTGCAACTTTTGAATCAACAGCAATTGATCCATGTAGTCCAGCTATACTTTCATCTGGTGTTGTAAATAGTGATCAGTTTCTGATTGAAGGAGCCAATCCAAATGACTTTGCAAAGGTCTTGGTTTCTGCAAAACCATTGCAAGCTTATTGTGGTCAGTCCAATGCAGAATTTAAGGTAACTGGATTAAATATATCAGAAAAACCATCTGGAGATAGTGTTCAGATGTGCATCACTTTGCCTGAAGAATTAACCTATGTGCCTGGATCAATGTCTTATGTGATACCAGCTACTCAATCTGTTGGAGTAGAAACAGTAACACCAATTGGTACGCAAACCCAGGTCTGTTTTGCCGGCTACAATAATATGCCAGTAGGCGGACAATTTACTCTGAGTTTTGAAGCCAACTTTGAAGAAGATACTCCATGTGGAGATTACAAAGTAGGTGTAGATATAAAAGAATTAAGACCTTCTGAAATCTGTGAAGATGGAGGTACCTGTGATCTGTTTGTACAGTCTTCAGTGAATCCAGATTTTACAGTCGAACTGAAGGGGCCGCTGCAAACAACAAGATTACAACTAACTCGGTCTTGTGATGGTGGAGATGATCCAGTGACGATGTGTTATGAAGCAGATATTGAAAATCCAGGTGAAGATTACTCGGGTACTGTAACCGTCAACTTACACGAGGACCTCACAGGAAATGGAGTCTTTGATTATTTTGATCCTATTATTGGCACAATGGATTTTCCTGGGACCTTTGTTTTGGAAAATGAATTGGTGACCCTATCTGGATGCTTTGAAGTGCCATTGGCGAAAGCATGTCCAGTTATATTAAATATTGTATTTGAAACTGAATGTAATTGTGATAACAATGTTCTTCCATTTACGGAAGTAGTGCCATCTTTTGCTGTTGATCTTCCTTCACAGATATTTTTGTGTCCAGGTGAAGAATTAGCCTTGGATACTTGTAGCAATTATATTATTACCTATGATCCGGCATCAAATGTAAATACGCATACTACCAACGATAGTTTGTACATAGGATTGATTGATCCAACTATTCCAACAGAAATGGTTTTGACTGGGATCAGTGGAGACTGTCAAGTTTATGAGCCTTTCACTTTAGAAGGAATTGAAGCTTTGGAGTTAGTATTGGCTGAGTCAGAAACTTGTCAGAATATTCCACTCACTTTGGAACTAGACCTTCCATCAAAGTATCATGATTTTGTAGAAATAAATTGGTCTCCATCCAGTAATTTGGATGATCCAACCTTATTGGATCCAATATTTACTTCTGATATTCCTGGTGACTATATGTACACAGTTACTATGAAGATTAGCGAGACTTGTGATATTGTGACGGACGTAGTTGTCACAGTTTTACCTAATGGAGAATTATCAATTGGCGGAGATGATATTTTTTGTTTTGACTATGCGCCGGCTCCTCCAACATTGAGGTCAGATCCGGGTTTTGACTATTATGAATGGTATAGATTGGTCGGCGGTTTTGAAATAATTTCTGCTTCAACAACAACTAATGTTTGGACTGGTCCATTGGTCGCTGGCGACTATATTGTAAAAGCATTTAAGTCTACAGATCCATGCCCAAGTGTTTCAGGTATCCATACTTTGAATTCAAAAGAATGTGTTGATTTAGAATTTACGAAAAATGTAATAAATATTCCTGATCCTTTTACTTTGGAAAGCCAAGTTACTTACGAGATGATCGTATGTAACGTTAATGATCCTTCTATAGGGATGATTTTTGACGAAACTGATGTTCAGATTATTGATCAATTACCAGGCGATGTTACTTATATTGGACATACTCATACAACTGGTAGTTATAGCCCTGGTTCAAACGAATGGAATATAGATATTCTTGAAAATGGAACTTGTGATACTTTGTGGATTGATGTGCAAGTTGATGGTTATGGTTGTATAATCAATGATGCCCAAATAACAACTGGTGCGCATGAAGATGTTGATAGTACACCTAATAATGGAGATGGTGAATACTCTGAAGATGATGAAGATTATGCGAAGGTAGAGGTTGATACTTTTGATCTTGCCCTTACTAAAAAATTAAGCCCACTTCAAACTGTTCCGGTTACGATTGGTAGTACAGTTTTATATGATATCGAAGTTTGTAATCAAGGTGAGATTGATGCTTATATTATAGAAGTTGTAGATTATGTGCCCGTTGGCATGAGTGTAGATCTAAGCTTAAATCCAATGTGGAATGCTGGAAGTGTTCCGACTGAATTTTTCTCAACAATGAGTGGTCCGATAACACCAGGAAATTGTAGCACTGTTCAATTAATTGCAACAGTTGATGCAATACCAGCATCTGGTACTTATGTAAACTTTGCAGAGATTAACAATGCACAAGATGTGAATGGAGACACACCCCCAGATCTTGATAGTAAACCAGATAATGATCCTGCAAATGATGGAGATTTTCTTGATGACGAAACTTCAAACGCAAATGGAGATGAAGATGATCATGATCCTGCAGATATTCCAGTTGTTTTGGTAGATTGTCAAATTGCCAATAATGTACCGGTATGTCCAGAAAATCCTATCGTATTAAATGAGATAGGCATGGATATCGTGTCTTGGAGTTGGGCTGGGCCAAATGGCTTTACTTCTACTTCAAGTTCTCTTGTTATCGATCCACCTATTGAGGGTATTTACAAGGTGACTGTAACAGATAGCAATGGATTGACCAATGAATGTGAAGTTGAAACAATGATACATTCAGAGATGATTATCACG
>CALHKJ010000361.1 GCA_938033975.1 uncultured Saprospiraceae bacterium
ATACTGTTTCAAGAAGATTTCGAAGATGAAGCTGATGGAGCAACATCAGGAACCGACGCTAATGGAACAGCTTGGACAGCAACTTGCGCCGGTTGCTTAGCAGGGGATATTTTTGAAGTTGATTCAGCTAATGGAAATGCAGAAGGGTGTAATGGCACAAATGGTCTAAGAGGAAATGATACTAATGGCCCAGGAGTATTCACAGTTAGCAACCTAGATGTTTCGAACTGCGATGTAGTATATTTTGACTTTTTCTATTGTTCTAGTGCATATGAAGGAACTGGTAATCTTGAATGTGCTGATGAGTGTTCAGGTTGTACAGGAATTCCTTCAGAAGGAGTTTCTAATTTAGGCTGTAATAATTGTTGGGATTTTCTTTATGGTGAAATGTCTTGGACAAGCGGATCTTCTCAAGTTATATTACTTGGAGACGATTGTACAGTACCTGCAAGTGGGACAACAGGCTCACCCATTTGTAGTTCTGCTGATATGGATGGCAATCTTATTCCTACAGCTGACCTCACAAGTGTTGACTTGAATATTGTCATGGCGATGTGGGCAGGTACTGAAAATATGAAGATTGATAATGTAGTTCTTATTTGCTATACAGATACAGATGTTGCAGCATGCACGGATTCCGCAGTAAGTTCTGCATGTGCGTCAGAACCAACTGTATGTCCTGTGATTGGTTCTCTTACTGATCCAGCTGATATTTGTGCAGATGAATCCTTTGACCTGACTGCGAGCGGTCTTGATGATTTGGCAATGGCAGACAACAGTGATTCTGATTTCGGAATTGACTTTGTTCATTTTGGAGCAGGGAATCCAGCGCCAGCAGATCCATATGTAGGTGGTAGCTCAATTGGTGTTGTTCCTTTCGCGTCATTGACTGGAGCTGATCCAAGTCAAAGTGCAGAATTACTTGGTAATTCACTTCCAGCAGGAACATATCAAATTTGCGCAATACTCGATGCGGCGCCAATGGATGCCACATGCAGACCCGCTAGTTGTATTTCATTAACAGTGCTCGACTTGCCGGATGTACCAATGATAGAAGATATTGAAGTGTGCGAAGACGGTAATACTGAAATAGTAATTGCGCTTGGAGGACCAACTACTGAAAATATATTTGTAGAAAGTTTTGAAGGAACGAATCAATTTGAAGTTACTACAGGTATGATTTTTAACGATGGAGCAAGTGATCATTTTGGTCCAACTGATGGCTCAGATATAGCAAATGTATCAGGACCTTATTCTGGTGCAGATGGCACATTCTTTTGGGCCGCTGAAGATATAAACGATGGTGGAGGTAGTGGATTAAATCCTCAAGTTATTACCTTCAACAATGTTTCAGCTGCAGGCTATTCAAACCTTACTTTTTGTGGTTTGTTTGCAGCTGGAAATGAAAATGGTCCAGGTGCAAGCAATTACGATGCAAATGATTTTATTATGGTGGATTATAGCGTTGATGGAGCTGCATTTGTTACTGGATTGCAATTCAGTTATGCAGGTACAGATGGCTTCAATGAACCATTCGGTCATGACACTAATTTGGATGGAATGGCAGATGGAGTTTTATTAGGAACTGCATTTCAAAATTTTAGTTTTTCAATTCCAGCAGGAAATACAGTAGATCTTAGAATAACAGTATCGATGGATAGTGGTAATGAAGAAATCGCCTTCGATAATATTGTGATTAAAGGAGATTCGACACCGCCTAGTGATTATAATTTTTATGATGCGGATCCTGCCGTAGGCGGAGCAACATTATTAGCTGGTCTGACTACTTCATATGACCCTATGACTACCTCTGCAACAAGCCCACAAACGGTCTACGTAACTTGTGTTGATGATTTAGGATGTGAAGGACCTGCATCTCCAGTTGTAATTTCAATAATTGAAGCAATAACTATAGACACAGAAGCATCTGATCAAACTGTACAATGCGATGGCTCAGGTAATACCGCAGCGCTAAATGCATGGTTAGCTTCGAATGGTGGGGCAGTTGCATCTGTACCAACAGGTGCTATTGCTTGGACAAATGACTTTTCAGGTCTTAGTGATCTATGTGGAGCAACTGGCAACGCAACAGTAATATTTACAGCTACAGATGATTGCGGTATTTCAGCAACAACATCAGCAGTATTTACAATAGAAGATACAATGCCACCATCAATTGATGTAATGGCATCGGATCTAGACCTACAATGTGATGGTTCAGGAAACACCTCCGATGTGGATGCATGGATAGCTTCTAATGGTGGAGCAACGGCAAGTGATTTATGCAGCGCTGTTGTCTGGACCAATGATTATACAGCATTAACAAATGATTGTGGAGCAACCGGTATGGCTACGGTAACATTTACTGCAACGGATGATTGTGGTATTGCAGCATCAACAACAGCAACGATTACTATCGAAGACACAAATGCACCTAGCATTGATACAGAAGCTTCAGATGAAGAAGTAGAATGCGATGGAGCAGGGAATGCTTCTCAACTAGATTCGTGGTTGTTATCCAATGGTGGAGCAACTGCAAGTGATGATTGTGGTAATGTGGTTTGGACAAATGATTTTACAGCTCTTTCAGACGATTGTGGTGCGACAGGCAGTGTAACAGTAATATTTACTGCTACTGATGATTGTGGTCTAAGTTCAACATCGGAGGCAACATTTACGGTTGTCGATACTACAGATCCAGTGGTTGATGTTGAGGCAGAAAATTTAGTAATAGATTGTGACGATCCTGATCCATCTGCAACAATAGGTGCTTGGTTAACAGCAAATGCCTCAGCAACTGCATCAGACCTTTGTAGTGCTTCTGATGTAAATTGGACAAATGATTATGTTGCTGGAGCAACAACTGTTGTTTTTACAGTTTCAGATGATTGTGGGAATACAACAACAGAAAGCGCGACAATAACCCAATTAGTACCTCCTACAGTAAGTCTATTAGATCAAACTGTTTGCCCTGGAGGAACATCTACATTAGACCCAGGAATGTTTGCTGAATATTTGTGGAGTAATAATGCAGTGACACAAACTATAACAGTTGGTGTTGGTACTTATACAGTTACTGTAACAGATTCAAATGGATGTACAGCAACTGCATCATCGACCATAACTGAAAGCACAGTATTGTCTACCTCCTTGGTAGATGCAATGGTTTGTCCAGGCGAACAAATAACTTTGAATCCAGGAGTGTTTAATTCATATAATTGGAGTACTGGAGTTATGACTCCGACTATAACAGTTGGTCTTGGAACATATACAGTATCTGTTTCTGATGCATCAGGATGTGAAGGAACAGGTGAGGCAACTATTACTGCTTTTGCTCCACCAGAACCAATGATATTGGAAGTAAGTGTATGTCCCGGTGAAATGGGAACCCTAGACGCAGGTGCTTTTGCATCCTATGAATGGGAAACAGGATCGACTGATCAGATGCTTACGACAACAGCAGGAACATACCAGGTAACTGTTACAGATGATAACGGTTGTACTGGAGTTGCAAGTGGCACAATATCAGAATTTACAGCGCCTGTACCTGTGATTGCGGAAGTAACTGTATGCCCAGGAGAAACAGGTATCTTAGATGCAGGTGCTTTTGCGACCTATGAATGGGAAACAGGATCAACTGATCAGATGCTTACGACAACAGCAGGAACATACGTGGTAACCGTTACAGATGACAACGGCTGCACTGGTGTTACAAGTGGTACAATTTCAGAATTTGATGCCCCAACAGTAGGCGGTATTACATTATGCGTTGGTGATTCAGGGCAAATTAGCTTTACAAGTACACCGGCAACAGTAACGCCATTCACCTCCTCGGCACCAGGAATAGCAAGTATTAATGACACAGGCTTAGTGACTGCAATTGAAGCAGGAACAACAACTATCATGTACACAGATATAAATGGCTGCGTATCAACATCAACTGTCACAGTGGATGCTTTGCCACCCGCACCAATAGTAGAAGATGTTGCTTATTGTCTAGGTGCAATGCCGATGGCTTTAACTGCAATCCCACAAAATGGAGGAACACTTACATGGTATACAACTGATCCAGCACTAGGAGGAGCAATGCCTTTAACTCAGGCACCGACTCCATCAACAGCCGCGTCAATTAGTACAGATTATTGGGTAACAGAAACAACAAATTGTACTGGACCTGCAAGTATGTTGACAGTTACAATAAGAGAACTATCAAATGCTACAGCAATACAAACCTGTGTTGATGCAACAAGCTATGACCTAGAAGTTTGTTTTGATGCAATCAATCCTGGTCCTTCAGATATGTTTAGCTTAGAACTAGATGGTGTTGTATTTGGTCCATATGCTTACTCAACAAGTGGGGGCACGACACCCGATCAATATTGTGTTAACATAGCTGGGCTTGACCCAACAGATATGGAAGCAGGATTAGGAGTTGTCATAATAGATAGTGATCCAACTGCATCAGCAAGTATTGCAACTCAAGATATGATTCTAGCATTTACTAGTTTTGAAGAGGGAACAGTAGGTGGCCAATATGAAGATACAGGAGATCCAACATTGGATCATGATTTAGTAAATAATTCTGGACAATCAGATGTAGACTTTGTGAGTACTGGAGGGGAAATAGGAGTAGATGCAAGTTATATTTCAAACGGTGGTGTAGGAATATCTGATGGCGATTTTGTTGGCTTCACAAACTTCACCGGAGAAGTTGGTTCATTTACAGATGGTGGTCAAGGATATCAAATGTCTGACACAGATGGAATTATGGTTTTGACATTTGACCCAGTCGATATTTCATCTTGCGCTGAAGTAGAATTATCTCTTGATTTATATGTCCAGGCTACTGGATGGGAGACTTCAAATCCTGAAGATTTTATTACAGTTACAGTGGATGTTGATGGAACATCAATCGATTTACTAAATACTGTAGGAATGGATATTGATGATCTAGGAATTGAAGGTGCATGGATGCAACAAATTGCATCTAACTTGTCTGGATCCACTGCAGTTTTATCAATTTCCCTTGCATCTAACTCAGGCTCTGAAGCAATCTATATTGACAATGTTATATTCAATGGAATAGATTGTCCAACAATGATGATGGTCCAAGAGATGTGCATGACTGAAACAAGTTATGATGAGTTTGCTTGCTTTATGTGTCCAAGCATTGGAGCAATTTCAAGTGTATTACCTGTTTGTGAAGGAGAGTTAATAGATATTGCTGCTTCTGATATTTTAGGAGTTGATATGATGACAAACCTTGATATAGATTATTCAATTGATTTTGTATTGTTTTCAGGCTCTGTTGCACCAACTGATCCTTATGCTGGTGGAACAAGTATCGGTTCGGTTGCATTTTCTGCTTTAAGCGGCGCAGTCGGAGGACCTTATGAAGCGATGCTGACAGGAGTCAGTTTAGCAGCTGGTGAATATCAAGTTTGTGCAATACTCGAACCAGACCCTACCATCGATCCGTCATGTAGACCGGCGCAATGTACAAGTGTCACTATAAGTGCTTTACCTGATGCTCCTGTACTTGAAGATATCATTACTTGTAATGGAGAAAGTACAGAAATTGTATTAGGCGTAACAGGAGGAGCTTTGCCATTTGTAGAAACATTTGATGTTGCAGGAGAAGGGGTAACAGGAGACTGTTCTTCAGGAACATGCTTTATGGATGTACCAGCTTCAAATGGGCAATGGATTATAACAGGAGATTTGTCAGGTTTGACTGCAAACAATGATTTCTTTGTTACGGGTCCACCAACTTTTGGAAGTACACTTACTTCCCTAACTGGACAGGATACTGACACAGAAGTTTGTTTTGAAACGACCGCAATAGATATTACAGGATATACTGGAGTAAACTTTAGTATCGATGTTTCAGAGTTTGGTGATCATGAATCTCAAGATTATGTAAACGTGACATATATAGTAGATGGAGTAGCCACAACAATTACAAATTGGATGAATGCTGGATCTGCAACGAATACTCTGGTTGGAGATGTTGCCCTAGGTGGAGTAGCAGATGACGCTGATTGGGGTACAACGACAGTGACAGCATCAGGAATAACAGGTTCTTCTCTTGTTCTTCAAGTTTGTTTACTTAATAATGCCGGCTCAGAATCAATAGCAATTGATAATATCACAGTGGATGGAACCTTGAATAGCTATACAGTGTACGATGCTGATCCTTCAACAGGAAATATAATAGCCTCAGGTGTTACAACTTTTGATCCAATGACAACTGTTGCAACATCTCCAGAGACATTCTTTATTACTTGTATTGATCCTAGTTCGGGCTGTGAAAGCCCTGCAGAAATGGTCACAGTTACTGTAAACCCACCACTTGTTTTAGAGTGTACATCAACGGATGTTTTGTGTGCAAGTGAGGCAACTGGTACAGCAACAGCGGTTGCAACAGAAGGATCAGGAACATATACATATGCTTGGTCGAATGGAGCAACTACAGCTATAAACTCAGATCTAGCTATTGGAACATATACAGTTACTGTTACAGATACAAACGGATGTACAGCAGAATGCACTGCGGTTATTTCAGAGCCATCACCTTTGACTTTAGATTGTACAGTTGAAAACATAGGATGTAATGGAGAATCAACAGGATCTGCAACTGCAGTAGTTTCTGGTGGAACAATGGACTATACCTATGCTTGGTCAAGTGGAGGAACATCTGAAACAGAAAATGATCTAGTCGCTGGCGCCTATACTGTAACTGTTACAGACGCCAATGGATGTACTGCAGAATGTGCAGTTGAAATTACTGAAGCGACAGCTATTGAAGCTCAAACTTCTTGTGGTTGCGGCCTTAGTGCTGATGGAACACAGATAGTACCAATAGTAACAATATCTGGTTTTAATGGTGGCCTTCCGGAAATGGACGGTTCTACATATACAATTACATCTTCAGATGGTGTGCTTCTTGATGAAGAAGCAACAATCGGTGGAACAGTGACCATGGAACTGAATGCCATCGATGGAGGCCCTTATGAAATTATAGTAACAGACGGAAATGGCTGTGAATTAATTTTAGAAGGTAATTGTGACTCTTGCGAATTTGCAATGGATGGTTTTATGATAGTAGATCCATGTATATGTAATGGAGATCAATCAGCAAATGGTGCAATGGATGGTACTTTTACTGAAACAGTGACCACAACTGGACCAGCTGGTTTTGTTATAGTTGTCGCGGACG
>CALHKJ010000362.1 GCA_938033975.1 uncultured Saprospiraceae bacterium
GATTGTTCTCTCACAATCATAGTAACAGGAATATTTCTTGTATGAAACATTTCTGCCATTTCTAATCCAATAAGTCCACCGCCAACAACAACAGCTCTTTTAAGATTTTTACTATTATCTTCCATTACTTGAAGATCTTGAAGGCTGTATAAACTTCCTACACCTTTTAAATCTTGTCCAGGCCAACCAAATTTATTTGGTTTTGATCCAAGGGCAAGTACTAATTGATCATATCCCATAGAGTTACCTGATGAAAAGCTCAGACTTTTATTTTTAAAGTCAATCTTACTAACGTGATCTTGCTTTAAATTAATTCTATTTTTTTCCCAAAACCATGGCTCATAAGGTTGAGTGTCTTCTTCTCTCATATGACCCATATAAATATACATTAGGGCTGTTCTACTATAAAAGAATTTTGATTCGGAAGAAATGACTGTGATAGTGTTATTACTCAATTTTCTAACCCATCTAGCAGTTGTTATACCACTTATTCCGTTTCCGATTATGACTGTATGCACTGGACTTATTTTGATAATTATATTAAATATAAAGTTTAACTTGATTTCCAATATAACTTGTCAATTGAGGGACAATATTAATTGAAAATTGAAAAGAGATATCTTGAAAGTATTTGTATGTATCTAATAGTTTATGACGACATAAATAATCCAACCTAGAAGCTTCAAAAATTTATTTTCTTCTTATTTTGTCATCTACTATTATACTATTAAAAAATAAGTTAAAAAATTTATATGAATAAAATTATACTATTAATATGTTCTTTTACTTTAATGGTTGCATTTAGTGCGAATGGGCAATCACAAAAATTTGCATTTGTAGAAGAATTTACACAAGCCTCATGTCCACCTTGTGAAGCATCTACACCTATATTAGATGAAATCTTGCATGCGAATGAAGATAAAGTTATTCAACTTAGATATCAGACTTCTTGGCCTGGTGTCGATCCTATGAATGAAGACAATCCAACTGAAGTAGCTACGAGAGTGTCTTACTATGGAGTTGAAGGGGTGCCTACATTATATTTAGATGGTTCTGTTCCGAATGGACCTTCATTACCTGATTTGATTTTCCAAAGTCATATTGATGAAGCAACAACTGATACAGCTCCTTTAAAAATTGAAGTAAGTCATACACTTTCGGATGACTTTGCAACAGCAGAGGTTATTGTAAATGTCATAAACGAAGCAACAGAACCATTCTTTCTAGAAAACACTAAGTTGAGAGTAGCAATGGTTGAAGAAGAAATAAGCTGGAACTCACCACCTGGATCAACAAGTATTACAAATTTTGAATATGTGATGAAAAAATTTGTTACATCTACTTCAGGTATGGATGTTGGTTCAATCGCAGCGGGTGAAACATGGGAAAATAGTTGGACAGTTGATTTACCTGAGCAAGTTTATAATTACAGCGAACTAGGGGTTGTAGCTTTTATCCAAAATGATGATTCAAGAGGAATTGTAAATGCAGGAGTCAGCAGAGCTGTAACGGCAAATGCGCCTGATTTGTCTATGAGTACAAATGAATTGGTATCTTCAGATGTCTGTGATTTATCAATAACTCCATCTACTATAGTATCAAACATTGGACTTCAACCGATTGATGGGTTTACAGTAGATTATCTATATAATGGAGAAATTATTGAGTCAATTGAAATTACAGAGACTTTAGATGCAGGAGAAAGCATGACTATAGATTTTGAATCAACTGAGTTGAATGGAGGAGGAAATCAAATCAGTTATGAAGTAGAAAGTAATGTTTTTGAGGCCACATTTGGAAATAATATTTCAGCCACGAACAATTACTTAAGAGTTTCTGGTACAGGAAGTTCTATTGTTGAGGTCGGTTTTGAAGGTGAGAATATTGGACTTACTCCTTCAGTTGGTGGTGTTGATCGTCCATTTGAAAACTTGAACTTTATTGTTGTCAATAGTACTTTTTTAGGAACAGACGATCCTTTAGGAGGATTTGGGGAATCGGATAATTCATTAATGATAAATTATTGGAATTGGAATCCGGCAAATATAGATCCAAACGGTTCAATATTGATTGCTGATAGTTGGGCTATTGACAGTGAAGTTGATTCTGCGTTTATAAGCTTTAATCACGCATTTACTTCTTGGGGTGGGTCAAACGATAGACTTATAGTTGAAGTGGGTATCGCATGTGAAGACACATTTACAGAAGTATGGAATAAAGCAGGTGCGGATCTAAGAACTGCATCCGAATTAAATTTAAATAATGAATTTTTTGTTGCAAGTCCGACAGATTGGGTAAGCAATAAAATTGATGTTAGTGATTTCATAGGAGAAACAATTGTTGCAAGATTTAGAGTAGTTTCAGCTTGGGGAGATATGTTATATATTGATGATATTAATACTAGCGAAGTAACAGTTTCATCAAACAATGAAGTAGATTTTGTTTCTGACCTAAGTATATTCCCTAATCCGTCTGATGATTTAACTAATCTTACTTTCAGTTTAGAGTTTGCTCATAACGTAAATGTTTCTGTTCTTGATTTTACAGGTAAAGTAATCATGGATAGAGAATACGGTAAACTTAATGGAATACAGAATATTGCACTTAATACTTCTGACCTATTAGATGGAGTATACCTAGTGAACATCAACTTTGATGGTGATATTATTCAAAGAAAATTACATGTGATAAGATAATCACAGGTATTTAGCATAAAATGAGAGGCTACTAATATTTTTAGTAGCCTCTTTTATTTTACATATCTTTGTACAAACACATTCAATACCAAATGAAATTTCTTATTCTCGGTGGTATTTTATTTTTTATGTACAGATTTTACTTTAGGCCTTCATTGAATGCTCCTAAGGAGAAAGACGCATTAAATAACCAGAAAGAAGAATTCTCAGACTACGAAGAAATTGAATAAGAAACACCCACCCATTTCAAGACTTGTTAGGCATAATGATCATCATTTCATTATAATGGATAAAGAGGCAGGTATGCCTACTCAGCCTGATAAAACAGGAGATATGTCATTGTTACAATTAGCAGAAATATATTGTAAGAGACGCGTGCACGCTGCTACTAGATTAGATAGACCTGCTGCGGGTTTAAATTTATTTGGCAAAACACCCAATGATGTAAACTACATAAGAGATCTTGCAGAGAAAGGAAGTATTGAAAAAATATATATTGCTGTTGTTGAAGGTAAAATTGAAAAAACAGAAGATCAACTTGAACATTTCTTACTTCATAACAAAAAAACAAGTAAAGCTGAGGTTTCTGAGCTAGATGAAGAAGGGCACAAGAATGCTAAATTAAGTTATGAACTCTTAAGTAAAACAGATAATTACTCAATACTAAAAGTTAAAATATCAACAGGTAGATTTCATCAAATTAGAGCACAACTTGCTGAGATTGGCTTTCCAATTAAAGGCGATGTAAAGTATGGGGCACGTAGAGCTAATAAGGATAGAAGCATTCATTTACTTTGTTACTCAATAAAGTTTAAAGTAAAGTCAAGTGGTAAAGACATTCATAGCTTTGCAGAAATTAATACAGATGATAATCTTTGGGCTTTAACAAAAGAATATTTAGATGGCGGAAAATCAAAATAAAAAAAGAACGAATGTCAATACACTTGGAGAATTTGGTTTAATAAATCACCTTACCAGAAACTTTGCTTTGAATAATGTCAGTTCAATAAAAGGGGTTGGAGATGATGCTGCAGTTCTGAATGCAGGTGAAGAAGTATTATTGGTATCTACAGACATGCTTGTTGAAGGAATTCATTTTGATATGGCATATACACCACTAAAACATTTAGGTTATAAATCAATAATAGTTAACCTAAGTGATATTTATGCAATGAATGGCTTTCCTACTCAAGTTACAGTCTCAATTGCAATATCAAATAGATATTCTATTGAAGCATTAGATGAATTCTATGCGGGTATATTATTAGCTTGCGAAAAATATAATGTTGATCTAATAGGTGGAGATACTACTTCAAGTCCTAAAGGAATGACGATAAGTGTGACTGCTCTTGGTAGAGCAAAAGCCGATCAGGTAGCATATAGATCAGGTGCAAAAGTCGGAGATATCATTTGCGTAAGCGGATACTTGGGTGGAGCATATCTTGGTCTACAAATTCTTGAAAGAGAAAAACAGATTTATTTAGAAAACCCTGAAATCCAACCTGATCTTGATAATGCAAGTTATCTAATTGAGAGTATTCTTAAGCCTGAAGCTGCAAAGGATGCTGTTGAGTATTTTCACAAGCATAAATTAGTTCCTACTTCAATGATTGATGTTTCAGATGGTTTAGCCTCAGAACTTTTCCACATTGCAAAGCAATCGAATGTTGGACTATACATTGAAGAAACTAAACTTCCAATTCATCAAGAAGCTCAGTTAAAAGCTATCTCTTTTAATCTTGATCCTTTAACTTGCGCGCTACATGGAGGAGAAGATTACGAATTACTTTTTACAGTTGACCCTAAAGATTTAGAGAAAGTAAAATATATGCCTGACGTTTATATCATAGGAGATATTGTTGAGCAATCAGAAGGTTTGAAATTACATACCAGTGGTGGAAACATTAAAGACTTAGTTGCTCAGGGCTGGCAACACTTCAGGAAAGATTAGTTTTAATTACTTCAAGTACCTCAGCATAAATATCTGGATGACAGCCTATTATTTTACAAGAATCTAAATATCCTTGCTCCCCACTAAAATCCGAAACAATTGCTCCTGCCTCTTTGGCAATAAGTGCACCAGCAGCAATATCCCAAATATTAAGAAACCCTTCATAATAGCAACTGACCCGACCTGCAGCAACATAGGCAAGATCTAAAGCGGCAGACCCCAATCTTCTGACGCCTCTTGAATTCTTCAACCAATGTTGTATAATGTTTAAATGTGCACTTGGATCATAGTCATTCGAATAAGGAAAGCCAGTTACAAAAATTGAATTGGCCATATCTAAACTCTTTGCTAATTTCAACTTATTTCCGTTTAAGAAGGCACCTTGATCTTTGATTGCATAAAATGCTTCTCGTTTTGCATTGTCTCGCACCAAACCTAAAACAATCTTTCCATCAACCATTAAAGCAATACTGGTAGAGTAGTGAGGAATACCAAACAAGTAGTTGGTTGTGCCATCTAATGGATCGACGATCCACATAATCTCTTTTTCTTCAGTTTTAATCGTTTCTTCTTCAGTTATGAATCCTGCTTCTGGAATAAGTGTTGCTAATTTTTCAACAATCATTTTCTCAGCTGTCTGATCAACATAACTTACTAAACTATTTATATCTTTTTCTTCAATTTGTGAACGAAGAACCTTATCAATTTCGTTTCTCATATATTCACCAACTTTATCACCTAATGGTAATAGTTCCTTTATTAAATTTTGATATTCGCTCATGATTAAAGAAACAAAATCTTATTAAAATAGCTGATTAAATTTTAGGCTATTATTTTCGCATCAATGAATTGGCTAGACAAAGCGGCAATCGGGTTTTTATACCTTATGATATTTTCAATTTTCTACAGCTTATTCCTGTTGTCAATAAGCTCACTAGGCTTTTCTGCAATAGCTTTATATAAGTATTTAAAGCAAAGACCAAGCCTTGAATTCAAACGAGTAGCTCCTTTTTTGGCTATTACCTTGTTGTTTTTCTTGACTTTTTTGTCTGGGGTGAATAGCGAAGACTTAAATCATTGGTTAAGGCATCTACGGCTGAAGGCTCCTTTCTTGTTTATTCCTTTAGCTTTCTACATTCAAAGATCATTGGTAAGTCGTGAAATGAATAAATTAAGTTTGGCCTTCTTCTCATTGACTATAATCAGTACAATTCAAATAGTCATTCAGTTTTTTGATGTAGACTCAATTTTACAACTAATCAAAAGAGGGCAATCTTTAGATACACCAGTAGACCACATCAAGTATAGCATCTACATTGCTTTTTCTATTATTCTCGGACTGATTTTTTATATCGAAAATAGATTTGCAGAAGCGAAATGGGTAAAGAGCTTTTTCTTATTAGGCTCCATATATCTATTTGTAATCCTGCATTTGATCGCGGTGAGAAGCGGTTTGGCTGTATTCTACATTGCCATTTTCTTTATCTTATTTAGGTATGCTATTCAATTTAAGAGAAAGGAAATATATATTCTACTAGGAATACTTATGCTTGCCCCTTTTGTAGCCTATAAAACGATACCCACTTTAAATAAGAAGATCGAATACATGATCTATGATTTCAAAATGTTTCAAAAAGGAGAGGGTTCTAATCTTTCGGACTCTGAAAGGTTGTATTCATATAAAGTTGGTCTGGATATTTTTCAATCTTCACCAATCTTGGGATCGGGAATTGGGGATCTCAAAAATGAATGTAAAAAGAGATATCAAAGCATGTTTGGAAAGAATCTAGAGAAATATCCTCATAACCAATTTTTATTCATACTTGCTGGAAGTGGATTATTAGGTTTGATTCTGTTTTTGATTGGGATGTGCTACCCCATCTTTTACTT
>CALHKJ010000363.1 GCA_938033975.1 uncultured Saprospiraceae bacterium
CACGATCATCCTCGACACTTGGTATTTCTGCTAGCATTGTCTTTTCAAGATGATCAATAGTGTCAACTGTTGGAGGTGTATGTGATATTATATTTCTAGCCCACTTATAATGACCTGGATGTCTCAATGTCTGATAATCCATGTCTTTTACTTTTCCTTCCAATGCTTCTGGCAAATCCGCTGCTCCACCTGAAGTAAAGCTTTCCTCATATTCGCGTCCATCAATCAACAATCTGTTGATCGTATCTAGTGACTTTATGGAAACAGTTTTATAATCTCTTACCGCAATGGCGTCTTTTACATATTCAGTAGCTACACCAATTGGACTCCAAGTAAATGCATAATAATGTGGAGGTAAAACATGGTCAGAAAGAGCGCCTACATTCATTTTGATCCTATCAACAGTTTCAACATTATACTTTCTCTTGAAATCATTGAAAAGTTTCATGGCTAACACATTGATGAAGCCTGGAGCTAAACCAGTTTGTAGAATAAACCCTTTGTTAGAGTTTTTTGCTATTTCACTTACTTGATTGGTCTCATCAACATATTCAGTCAAATTTGCATAGTGTAGATCATTTTCGTCTGCAAATCTGGCCAATCTTGGAGCTTGACTACCCGGTAAACAGTCCAATATGATATCACAATCTTTAAGGATGTTGTGTAAATCATCATTAATCCCAGATTCTGGAAATTCAAATGGAGTCACAATGCCTTTAGCACCCGATCCTTCTTCTATAAATTTTTTGGCATCTTCTGCCGCTGACTCAAATCTATCTCCAATAAAGATTTTACAATCAAAATCGGACTTTTCGGCTAAAATTAGACCTGTGGCTTGTCCGATACCTCCAGCACCAGCAATAAGTATTTTATGCATTTGTATATCATTTGGTTGTGTAGCCCATTGGTAAAATAGACGATGCGAAAATAGAATAAGTTTCTACAACCCGCAAAGAACTTTGCTTAGCATATATACTAGTTGACAATATTAATATATTAAGATTATTTGTAATATGTAATATATTGTTTTACATTAGCATTTGATTATCCAAAAATCGAAATTAGATGACTCGAAAGAAGAGAAAATCCAAGAAAAAGGGCTTTTCACAATTTTTGAAGGACGAAAGAACGTATAAAATAGCAGGATTACTCTGCTTATTTTTAGCCCTTTACCTCACCATTGCATTTGTTTCCTATTTCTTTACTTGGGAACTCGATCAAGACAAGGTTATTAATAACTCTTGGGCTGCAATGTTAGAAAACAACATTACGGTAGATAACTGGCTAGGTCGATTAGGCGCAATTACCTCTAATGCCTTCTTTTATTGGGGCTTTGGCATTAGTTCCTTCGGATTTGTAGCCATTTTGGTAAAATTAGGACTTTCACTAGTTCGCAACACTCCTTTTGTTGAGGTAGTAAAATTTGCGATTCACGCTATATTAATAATGGCACTTTGCTCAGTAGTAATTGAGTTTGTCATGAGCTCTTCAAAATTTTCTTGGGGAGGAGTCATGGGACAAAGTGTATTTATATGGATGACCAATTTTGTTGGAAAATTGGGCTTACTATTATTTATTGCTTTGATTCTTGGTGTCACGACGATTTGGTTAGTTAATCCTAATCTATCTCCTGCCTTGGCAGAAGCAACTGATGCCAAGCCTTTCGGCAAATTTAGCCTGCCTAGTTTTGATTTCTTCCACTCTAACGATGGAGTTGCAAGCAGACCTTCAAAAAAGGCAGATAGTAGAGGCTACTTCGGTAAACTACAAGATATGATAGATGGTGAAGATGAGGTAGAGCCTGCTACTGCTGCGCCCAAAGAAAGTGTTTCACCACTAAATAATCCTCAAGCTTTCCCAGATTACCAAGCTGGTATGGATTTGGAATTACCTCAAGTTGAAGCACAACCAAAAGAAAGAAAAAAGCCAAAGGTATTGCAAGACCTTATGCTTGACTTGGTAAATCCAGGTGAAATAAAAGATGAAGTTCAAGCTACACAAAACGAATCAGTTAGTGTTCCAATCGAAACTGAACCTGTAGCTGAAACAAATATTATCAATCCAGGAATTCCTGGCCCAGCAGCTGTTGGAGTTCCAGATTTACCTTTTGAGGTTGCAGAAGAACCTACAGAAGAATCAAAGGTTTTACCAGTACAAGAAGAAGAGGATGTTTCAAATCTTGCACCTTATGATCCAACGGCTGATTTAAGTAACTACAACTATCCAAGCGTAGAGTTACTGGAAGATTATGCTGACAGAAAAGTAACAATAGACAGAGAAGAACTAGAGGCAAATAAAAATCAAATTGTAGAAACTTTATCTCACTATAAAGTTTCAATTACGGGAATTAGAGCAACTATTGGTCCTACAGTTACCCTATATGAAATAATTCCTAAACCAGGAACCAAGATCAAATCAATCAAAAATCTTGAAAATGATATTGCCCTAAGCTTATCAGCATTAGGGATTAGAATCATTGCACCGATTCCTGGAAAAGGTACAATTGGAATTGAGGTACCAAACAAAAAGAAAAATATTGTTGCCTTCAAAGAGGTTATCAACAATGATAAATTCATGAAAGCAAAAATGGCTCTTCCTATCGCTTTAGGAAAGACCATTTCAAACGAAATATTTGTTGCCGATCTAGCAAAAATGCCTCACCTTCTTATTGCAGGTGCAACAGGTCAAGGTAAGTCAGTTGGTATCAATGTGATCTTAATGTCATTGTTGTACAAGCAACATCCATCACAAGTAAAAATTGTGATGATTGACCCTAAGAAAGTAGAATTATTCCCTTATTCAAAATTGGATAAGCACTTCCTTACTTTCTTACCTGATCAAGAAGAACCAATTATTACTGATACAGCCAAAGCAATTCATACGTTAAATTCATTGACAATAGAAATGGATTCGAGGTATGATCTTTTGAAGAAGGCAAGGTGCAGAAATATCAAAGAGTACAATAAGAAGTTTGTTGCTAGAAAATTAAATCCAAACGATGGTCATAAATATATGCCGTACATCGTACTTGTAATTGATGAGTTTGCAGATTTAATCATGACAGCCGGTAAAGAAATCGAATTACCAATTGCAAGATTAGCGCAGCTTTCAAGAGCGATTGGAATTCACTTAATCATAGCAACACAAAGACCTACTACAAATATTATTACAGGGATGATCAAAGCTAACTTCCCTGCAAGAATATCTTATAAAGTGACATCAAATATTGATTCAAGAACTATTCTAGATCACAAGGGTGCAGAGCAATTGGTTGGTATGGGTGATATGTTATTTACAATAGGTGCGGATCTTGTAAGAATCCAGTGTGCTTTCGTAGATACACCAGAAGTAGAAAGAGTAATTGATCATATTGACGAGCAACAATCTTATCCTACACCTTACTTCCTTCCTGAAGTAGTTGATGAAGCAGATATCAGCGGGAAAGGTCAAAACCTAAAATGGTCTGACCTAGATTCTATGTTTGAAGAAGCGGCAAGATTGGTTGTAGGAGGACAACATGGATCTACATCTATGATACAAAGAAAGCTGCAATTAGGATATAACAGAGCAGGAAGAATCATGGATCAAATGTGCACACTTGGAATTGTTGGAGATACCAATGGAAGTAAACCAAGAGAGGTATTGTTCCATACAGAAATTGAATTGAATCAATATCTTAATCACTTGAAGAATCAGTAATTAAGCTAAAAGAAATATTATAGGTTGGTATAATTGTATAAGAGGAGCATGCTTGATAGTATGCTCCCTTTTTTTGATATTAGATCGATCAACTCAATGTAAAAGTCATGAAAAACATAAGCTTCATTTTATTGTTAGCAATAATAGTACTCTGTTCATGCCGTGATTCAGAAAGCTATTCACATATCCATGTATATAATAACTTTAATGAACCAGTTGACTTTACTTTGAATAATGAACGGCATCAATTACCTGCCAAACAAAACGTATATTTTAAAAGCCCTAAGAGGTCTCAGCTATTTGAGTTTGGTCAAGAAAAACAATTGATCAAAACAAAGGAAAATGAAACCTTCCTTTTTAATCTGGCAAAAGATACAGTTATAAAAGAACAGATCTTTTATACAATAGGCTATGGAGAACCAAAAACAGAAGGTAAAATACCCTCAACTCTAATCAAACTTAGAGGAAAAAAATACTTTGGTGAATATGAGCTGATTACCAACAAATTTGTAATCAAAGATCTGGACTTTACAATCAATGAAGATCCTCTCCCAAAGCTTAGTTCAAAAAACCCTTACCAAAAAAATAGAACGCTAATAAAGGTATCTTCTGTTGAAGAATTTATGAGTTCTAGAAAGTCAATGAATGATTCACAAGGTTTTATAGAACAGATATTACTAGCATCTGCAAAAATCCTAAATGATGATTTCACACTTAAAATGCAACAGCAAGTAATTTTTATTCAAAAGAATGGAGAGACAATTGGAGATATTGGAGAAGCCAGAGTATCACACGACGACTACCTAGAAATCTTCCGTTCAAACAGATTTTACAATGAACAAAAAGATGGCAAGATCAAAGAAACAATTATTACCATTCCAAGATTAAATACTATTCTAGAAGACGGCTCAATGAAGGAGAACACGCGTATCGATGTTGTCCTTTGCGCAAACCACAACAATCCGCGAATCATTTTTAAATAAAAATAAAAATTAAAATTAGCATTTTGACATTTGACATTTGACATTTGACATTTGACATTTGTACGTCTTACGTCTGAAGTCTGATATCTGAAAGCGACCAAAGGAAGCGGTCATTATAAATGAAAATGAAAATGAAAATGAAAATGAAAATTTTGGGTCCGATCTGACGTCTGAAGTCTGATGTCTGACAGCGACCGGAGGAAGCGGTCTCAAATTACAATAAACTTATAACTGACAACTTGCCCTTTTACCTCCATCACCATCAAATAAAATCCAGGAGTAAAATCTTGCACATTTAAGGTCAATTGA
>CALHKJ010000364.1 GCA_938033975.1 uncultured Saprospiraceae bacterium
AACAGGAATTTTCTGATCGTAAGAAACAGAGTAGGTATTATAAGCATCACTTTGTAAAACCGCTGCCCATTGGTTTCGGTAGTTAGCTACCAAACGTGTATTACAGTTCATTACTCCGGTCATAGCTGGATTTAAATTCAGCGGTGACATGTAAAATTGGGAGAAATGAATGTCTTGAGCATTTAATGAACCTGCTAGGAAAAGCGGGAACATAAGAATCAACAAACTTTTAAATCGTATCATAATCAGTGTGTAACAGTTACTGGTTTTAATTGCGGAAGCAATCTAGGCCCCAAGTTAAAAAAACATGACTAGAATCTGAAAAATTGTCAGCTACTATTCATATGTTAGTTATTCATCAGATATAAACTACCTGACTATTAAAAGGGGAAGAAAAGTGCGAGTTCTTATAGTAATTATCCTAAATTTCGACATTTAGTTGCGTTAACGCTCCCAAATATCAAATAAATTTTGATGAAAATGTTTACCAAGACTGAATTTGTTGAAAATCCGGTCAAAATCCATCATAAAGAGAAAATTTTAGCCCTTGGTTCGTGCTTTGCACAGAATATTGGACAAAAACTTGTTGAAAATAAATTTACTACTCTCTGCAACCCATTTGGAATTGTATATAATCCCATTTCGATTTCATCTTGTATAGACAGATTGCAGAAGAACTCGATAGTTAATACAAAGGAACTACAATTATGCCAAGATTACCATTGTCATCTAGACTTCCACAGTCAATTTAATGGAATTGACAAAGAGATGACAATTAAAGCTATCAATGAGGCAATTTCTGGAGCTCATAGCTTTGAAAATAATGGAATTGACTGGCTGATTATTAGTCTAGGAACTGCCTTTGCTTATAGATATAATTCAACTGATAAATATGTTAATAATTGCCACAAAATTCCAGCCAAGGAATTTACGCGCGATTTGCTCCCTACCCTTCAAATTGTTGAATCTTTAGTTTCTGCTTTTAGCTCCCTTAGAATAAACAATTCCAATTTGAAAATAATCCTGACAGTAAGTCCTATAAGACATCTAAGAGATGGCCTTACAGCAAATTTGAGAAGTAAAAGTAGATTGATTGAAGCTGCACATTTATTGACAGAACAATTGGAGGATTGCTTTTATTTTCCATCCTACGAAATTGTCAATGAAGAGCTAAGAGACTATCGATGGTTTGAAGAAGATCTCATTCATCCAAATAGGCAGGCAATCGAATATGTCTGGAATAAATTTCAAAGCTATGAGATCTCAGAACAAAGTCTATTTCTGATCAAAAAAATACAAAGTATACATGCAAACCTAAATCACAAACCATTTCTTGCCACATCACAGACCTATCAACAATTTTTAAAGCAAACTGAAGAGAAAATTTGTAACTTAAAGAATCAACATCCCAATCTTCGATTCGATGAAGAAATGGAACGCCTAAAATTACTCAAGCAAGGTTCCTAATTTTTAATTATTTCTATTTAAAAATTATATCTTCATATTATATATTTCTATAATATGAATTTTGTAGAATAACGCTTCAAAACATGAAACAATCATTTATCTTTCTTTTGGCTTTTTGTGCTTCAAACTGCCTAGGACAAAATGTAAACATTCCTGATCCAATTTTAAAGGAATATCTAGTTGAAAGATTCGCGGCTGCAGCTGATACCGAAAGTGGATTTGAGCTGAAAGTTGATGCAAACGGGGATGGGCAAATACAATTATCTGAAGCAGAAGCAATCGTTGCATTAAGAATTCGTAATCAAGATTTCACAAATCCTGAGGGCTTACAGTTTTTTAAAAATTTGGAGTATTTGGATATAAATGGCAATGAAGTACAATCAATGGATCTTTCCAATCTTACCAAATTGGAAACATTGGATCTTGGTGGGAATAATTTTTCTCAAGTAAATCTTTCTTTTTTAGCCAATTTAAAACTACTTAATATTAGTGGAAACGAGCTCAGCACAATAGATCTATCAAATAATATTTTGCTGGAAGAACTTCAGATCTCCGCCAATAACTTTGTATCTCTAAATATATCCAATCTTCCAAACTTGGTTGAACTTGATCCTCTGCCCAACGAAGAATTAAAAAACTTGACAATATCGAATAATGAAAAGCTAAATGAAATAAAATTAAATTTAAGTTTTGGCCAATTTCATGAATTTGACAATTTGGTCATCAGCAACAATGCTAGCCTTGAATCCATTGCTACTGACCAAATTAACACCGCTATACTTGACATCAGCAATTGTCCTTTTATTTCAATTAATTTATTGGCGCTAACAAATATGACCAATTTTAAATGCACAGGTGAATTGATTAAATATCAAGGAACAACCGGTTTGGTTCTACCTGAAGCCATACGAAATGTCAATGTAGAAAACAATAGTATTTCTTCATTACTTTTTACGGAATGGTCAGTAGATAATTACAATTTTGATACTGATGGAGGACTTCAGCTTCAAATTAGAAATGCAGGAAAATCACAATTGCAAATATATGATTCACCATCTGTGACCTCCATTACTGAAATCGGGAATCCTGACGATAAGTTTACAGGACTAGATTTAGTAAATCTTCCAAATTTAGAAACCTTGGTCTTGCAAAGACAAAACTTCAGTACTGTTGAATTAATTGATTTCCCCAAATTAGAAACCTTGAAAATTGGGGCAGAAGATATCTATCTTGAAAATTTAGGAATTAAGTCATACGATACAGATTATACTCAAGCAGATGTTAGACTATTTGCAACTAATAAACTCACATTTAAATCATGTTCAAAGATACTAGGCATGGAGTTTAAAGAGGTGTTTCTCAACGAATTGAACATCATAGACATACCAGCAGGGACAGAATTAGAAGTTGTAGATGGAACCTATGGTACCATCAATTTGATATCAAATTATTTCAATACTGCAGCCTTATACAGTCAAGGCAATTCAGATTTAAATATTGAAACATTAAATATTTCAGAAAGTGAATTTGATGAATTGGATGTTATCATCAATAAAGGGATGGATGAGGTAAACATCAACTCAAGCAAGATAACTAATATTATAGTTGATGTAAATGAGCCATGCTCTCTCACAATATTTGATTGCCCAACAACAGAAAAACTAAAGATAAAAGGGCCATTCAATCTATTCAATGTTTCAAGAATGCCAGAACTTGTTGAATATGAATGTGATTTCTTTTCTAATCCTAGCCTGCTAGAATTTCATGACTTCCCTAAGTTGGAAGTTTTTAAAATCATCAATGCAGATCCATTTGATATCACAACAAAAGTTGAATATTCTGGACTACCATTATTAAGAGACTTAGAATGCTCATTCAATCGTATTAATGAATCTGGAGAACATCTCGTAAATTTTGAGGATGAATATAAAATGGAAGATCTTTTTCTTTTAGGTCAGAGTTTGGGTGATGTAGGATTCTCAAAAAACCACATCAGGTTTTGTAATATGCCTTCACTTAAGAATTTCAATCACTACTATTTCAATGATACTTTAAACTTAGACCTAAGTTCATGTCCTAAAATTGAAAATTTTATAATTCCGCGCCTATGTGATACTCTGAATCTCAGTAATGGCACTAATTCGGCAAACACCTTTGGGTCTAATCTTTCGTTGAATGTAATTTGTGTTGATGATGAAGCAGAATTAGCCCAGATTCAAGAAAGTTCAATTAATCTATTCGATGTTGAGTTTGTCTTTGGCTGTGACCGTGCTTGCATGATTACAAGCAATACCACAAATAATATTATAGATTCAAAATTTGAAATATACCCTAACCCAACATCAAATTTTGCCCTTATTAAAAGTTCAGAAGCATTCAAAGAAATCACAATTAGAGATCTTACTGGTCAACTTATTGCAATCAAATCATTTAATACAGCTGTAAATGAGTTTGAATTGAAGCAATTAAATTTTGCTGATGGTATTTACTTCATCAGTATTTTAATCAATGAAAGGCTTGTTACAAAAAAACTTGTGGTTACAAACTAATTCTAAAGTTAAAGGACCCTAGATAATTTTACATTTTGGATGTTGGTCTTATTACCTAAGTAGTCTGTATGCACATTCAAAATACCAGGTCTCTTTCCTACTTCTATGGATCCTAGTTCATCGTGATATGAAAGCGCTTCTGCACCATTGATAGTTGCCCATTTCAATAAGGTATCAAAATCTACATATGACTTGTACTTTGAGATCGTTTTCATTTCTTCCCAGATACTCAATTGCCAATTGGAACTCAGACTATCTGTACCAATGGTCATTTTACATTGCTTATCAATAAAGAGCTGATAATCCGGCAAACGATTTTCTATGTATAAGTTTGCATTTGGACAAGTAGCCCAATAAACCAAATTGGACCAATCATTTGCGTCTTCAATATCCTTTGCTCGGGTCATCGTATTATGAACCAACAAGGTTTTTCTTCTCGGATCCATATTTGCCAAAGCGTAAATAATAGAATGGACTCCCTTAGTAGGCAAGTCCTTCAAAGGCATCCCGATCCCCTCATAAAAATCCAAAAACTTACCGCTGTTGTGAAGAAAGAGTTCGTCCTCTGCAGCCGTCTCCTGGTTATGAATACTTACGGTCTCATTGGCTTTGGTATTTTCAGACAGGTAGTCAAACAATTCCTGACTTACCGAGTAAGGTGCATGAGGCACCATTGTCTTTTTGTTATTCCCACTACTTGCCTGCTTATCATATACCTCTTGATATTGATTGACAAATTGCTGAGTCATTGCAGGGTTAAGAAAATCAAACATTTCTACAAAGCTATAGTAAGCAATTGGGCTTATTTCTTTTTGTGCAGCCGTGTCAATCTTATTACAAATATCTCCTACTGCTTGAATGCCATTGTCAAACATTTCACGATCAGCTGCGACTATTGCCTCATCAATGATTTGTTGTTCGATGTCTCTAAATTTGACCACATGTGAAATGAAATTTATCAAACCCGTACCAGATGGAATCTTGGACTTCATATGTGATAGTTCGAGATGACAGTGGGTATTGATTAGTCCTGGTATAATAAATCCATCAAGCATTTGAACACTTGCATGATCGTGATCTTTTAAATTATCTAGTGAAACAATCAAACCAGATTCATCTATCACTAATACTTTCGATTCTAATTTATCTCCATTTCCCACAAGGATAAAAGGAGCAGAAATCTTACGATTTTCTATCATTTTAATTCTTTAACTATCATTCCATTTATGACCCTTGGTTCAAAGTACGAACTTTTAGGAGGGAGTATTAATTCATTATCTGCGTAGTAGCAAATTTCTTTTGATGTAATTGACTTTAACATAAACCCAACTGGGTTAACCATTGTTCTGGCAATCTTTTTCAATCCTTTAAATTTTTCAACGCCAGGCACATATTTAATTCCTTCAAATTTACGTACATCTTCAACTTTCAAAACTTTTTTTAAGATCAGCTCATTTAATAAATAGTAGTCTAATAAAACTTTATGATCTTTTTTATACTGTTGCAACACCTTCTTTTTCCACTTAACACTAAACCACAATCCATCAATAAGCATTGTCATCTCAAACTTACTTTTAGGTCTTCTCTTTGATTTTAGTTCTTCAATTTTGCAGTACTTAGATATTGCCGTAATAAACTGTACTGATTTTATCTGTGCTCCTAATTCTATAACACGGTTAAAGTCATTAATGGTAAGTTGATCAAAGGGCATCAAAACAGACAACATTGAATCAATTTTGAATGGCACCATCTCTTTATGAGATTGATACCATAATATTCTCGCTATTGAACATCTATGATGTCCATCGGCGATGTAAGCTTTTTTGATTTTTTTTCTAAACATGATGGAAACCAACTCAACCTCTTCCCCATTACTTATTTTCCAAAAACGATGAGTTTCTCCACGATTACTTAAGTGCTGTTCAATATCTGGTTTAGTATCTAATTTATTTTCAGCGAAGGTTTTGAAAGATTTGAATGGTTTAAAACCAAGAAGAATTGGTTTTATAAATGCTTTCCTTTCTAAGGTAAGCTGAAGTTGCTGTTGTTCTTTAGCCGCCAGGGTTTTTTCATGCGGCAGAATCTTATCATTTAGTAACTCATTAATATCAATAGCTGACACCAAACCATAATGAGAGGATTTTTCTGTAATGATGTGATAAAGATACATTGCTTCTGAAGCCTCCTTTTCGAAAAATCCGTTGGCTACAAATTGTGGATAATTGACTTTGACTGTGGCAAAAAAAGAATCTAAGTCTGCTATTAAATTTGTCTTTGGAAATAATCCCTGAAAGGGAGTCAGAATCATTGCTTTTGGTTTTGTCTTATGACAAATATAAAATTGATTCCAATAAGTGGAGCATTATTGATGCTAATTAGCGCGTAAATTTCATATAAGTTGAAACCAGAATATTGGCTCTTGAACTTACTAAATTATCAAGAGTTTTGTCAGCTTTGTTTGAGAATAAGCTTAATTCGTTCATCATTTTAAGAAACTCGGCAGACTTTTCATCCTTAGCTTCTATAGCAGAGACATCTTCAAGGAGATTAATCATTGGATGCAGTTCTTTTTCCTTTCGTTTTTTTATGATTTGACGAAATACGGTCCAAATATCCTTTTCGGCTTTGTAATAGTCTTTTCTATCTCCTGGTTTTTCAATTTTGTGTATCAATTCCCATTCCACCAATGATCTTAAATTCATATTTACATTGCCCCTAGAAATGTGCAATTCTTTCATGATATCATCAGTGGTAACTTCGCTGGTACTTATCAATAATAATCCATGGATTTGCCCCATAGTCTTATTGATTCCCCAGTTAGTTCCTAATTCGCCCCAGGTCTTAATAAACTTTTCTTTTCCTTCTTTGTACTGCATGATTAAGGTATAATCTAAATAAGCATAACTTAGAATAAGGACAATTGTTCAAATAATAATGGATTTATGCGCTATTGCTTGATAAAAGGCATTTTGACAATTTTTGCTGGCATCAACTTTTTTCCAACTTGAATCTGAATTTCTGTTCCAGATTTTCTGAAAGATCTTGGCACATATCCCATTCCAATTGGAATATCTAATGATGGTGACATGGCCCCAGATGTTACCTTCCCTATTTCAGCTCCATCCATATCTAATATAACATATCCATGACGAGGGATTCTCTTTCCTTCCATTTTGAAACCTATCAAAATATCACGGTCCTTATTTGCCTTGAGTGATTGAAAATGTTCTAAACCAATAAAAGAAGGTGATTTATCTGGCTTAGAAATCCAATTCAGACCTGCAACAATGGGTGAAGTATCATCATTGATGTCATTACCATAAAGAGCATAACCCATCTCCAAACGTAAGGTATCTCTAGCACCTAGGCCGACGGGTTTCAAATCGAAGTCCTGACCCTTTTCAATAATCTTATTCCAAAGCTCTACCAAGTGTTCGTTCTGAACATACAATTCAAATCCACCAGCACCAGTGTATCCTGTTGCACTTATTAACACGTTGTCAATTCCAGCAAAGCTACCTTTCGCAAAATGATAAAATTCAATTTCTGACAAGTTGACTTTCGTCAATGTTTGCAATAAGTCGGTTGCCTTAGGTCCTTGTATTGCTAATAGACCTGTTTGATCCGAAATATTAATGACTCGTGTATCAAATGAATTATTTTCATTAATCCAATTCAAATCTTTTTCAATATTGGAGGCATTCACAACCAACATAAAGGCTTGTTCGCCTTCAGAGCATTGATCTTGAAAAAGACGATAAACGATCATATCGTCTACAATTCCACCCTTCGCATTCAAAATCGCACTGTATTGTGCATCCCCAGAATTAAGTATAGATGCATCATTGCTACTTATCGTTTGGATTAGCTGCAATGCTTCTTTCCCTTTAATTATAAATTGGCCCATATGTGACACATCAAACATGCCACAATTGCCCCTTACTGCATTATGCTCATCAATTATAGTTTCATATTTTAATGGCATTTCAAAACCAGCAAAGGGAACAATCTTTGCACCTAGTGCTTCATGCACTTCATATAAAGGAGTACGTTTCATTAAATTGGATTTACAATTACATCTATAATTTTATCACCAATTTCGATCGTAGTCAAGACATCCATGCCTTCAATTACTTTTCCAAAAATTGTATAGGCCCCATCTAAGTGTGGGGTCGGAGAATGTGTGACAAACCATTGTGAAGATTCTGTATGTAAGCCTGCAGAAGCGTAACCAACATAAGCTTCATCATCATAATATATCGGACCTAATTCTGAACGGATGGTGTAATCTAAGCTACCAAATCCATCTCCACGATTGCATCCAAGTTGAGTAACAAAATTTGAAACTACCCTATGCACTTGCTTGCCATTATAATAGCCATCCTGAACCAATTGCAAAAAGTTTAACACTGACATTGGGGCATGTTCAAGTAACAATTCAATGGTAAAAAATCCTTTGTCAGTTTTTACTATGACCTGAATGTTATCTTTAAATTGATCTAACAAACTAAAATCTGGTTGGAAGTTTGCATCTACTTGAGTGAGCACAGGATCCTTGACACCCTTGATGCGAGCAAGGGCTTTTTCTAAAGATCGATATGCCTCAATATCTCTTGGTAGTTTTAATTCATTAAGTGCATTTTCAATCTGACTAGTAGAGTCAATAAGACTAGAAATATCTGCTTTTTCACTTGCAATCATATCACCAGCTACGGCGATTAATCCTGCATCGTTTGATTCCAAACAATTATTGATCAGATTCAATATTTGCCCTTTAACGTATCTTCGTGTCGTTTGAAAAGTTTGGTTAAACTCATCATGATTTAGAATAGAATCCAAAGCCAACATGATGGCATTTCTAACTGGGATGCTCTCTTCCTCTTCT
>CALHKJ010000365.1 GCA_938033975.1 uncultured Saprospiraceae bacterium
TCCTGCTATGGCAATTGATTTTATAGCTCGAGGGTATGCATCCCAACCATCATTGCCTGAAAATTGAATTTCTTCTAATTTAAACAAACTAAAAGACTGAAAATCAGATTTATACTTTGGTCTTAGTTCATAAGCCTCAGGGTTCTTTAGGATATCTTTATAAAAAGTTGGTAAAACAATGTCATTTTCAATTTCAAAGTTCATGATCTTTTTATCTAGTTCCGTCAGATTATTTCTATTATCATAAATCATTTTGACATAATCTTTCGGTGCATTTTTTATTAGCTTATCAATTGAATCTTTTATTGAATTGTAATTACTCTTTAAAACTGTTTCTGGGATTGTATCTAAATCCACTGCTATCGGAATGTAATCCGCTACTGATTCTTTAGAATTATTATAAACACTCATAGAAGAGCTTTGACGTATGTTAAACCCTTTTATACCATTTTCCTTGATACAATCTAACAGTCTTTGGGACACCCACAAGTCAGCATGTCGAATATTACAAAGATCAAATTGATGATCAAGGTGCAGTTCTGAATATTTATACCCTTTATACTTTGGATATTCGTTAGGTAGAATCTCTAATCTTCTATCATTAAAGCGAAATCCTTCTGTAGGTATAGTATCATGAGACACTAGACCATCCTTTCGATATATTGCTTTGTCAACTTCTAAGTGATCCAGAATGAGGGTATCACAAATGAAAACATAATAATCTCTTGAATCTTTGCCCCAATCTTTTGAATTCATCCTCAATTGAATTGGGTAAAATCTGTGTTCTGGCAAACTAAAATTTTCTAATATATACTTAAGCTTTATGGAAACAACTTTTACCGGCACCTTAGTCCATGCATCAAATTCGTGATAGTCATAAAATTCTTCTGGTGTGTTATACTCAACATTGATTTCAATCTGATCATTTGCGAGTTCAGCAGGAAAATAATCGTCAAGTTGATTCTGCTTCCAAAAATCATCTTCCCTCTCATTGATAAATCCTACATCTGTTGAATATCCTTCACCAAGGATGTGATTCGTTACTTCATACAAACGATTAGAATCTTTCTCTTTAAATATGTCTAGCAAGGAATTGATATCTGTATTATCTAAGTTTGAAAAGACATACTGATCAATTACATATTTACAATCAGTTAATAATATCCATTTCAAATATCCATCAAGAAGTTTAAAATTTTCCCAATCTAAGTTTACATCTTCTAACTCCAAATAGCTTGACCAAGATATGAGATCTCTTTGTTCATATAAAACTTCGAAATCAATCGTTGTGATATCATCTTGCATCAGTTTTTGAAATTCAGGAGGATGGGTATATTGCTGTTGTCTTTGCGCATAAGTAAGGTTAACAAATTTTTCTAAACTTTTATTCACCTTTCTTTTCCATTCAAAATAAACAAGAACTTTTCCTTCTTTATCAGATTTGTGTTGTAATAAATGATCGCCTATCTTATGTTTCATCTTTTCAAATGATTCTTCAGATAGATAGATTTTATTACTCTTGACAAGAGTTCTAAATTCAAAAGATTCATCTTGATAGTATTTTTTTATCCGCTCCTCATCCCAATTCACACCCCGATTCCCAAGAAGATTGTGCATAGACAAATCAGCTTTGTACTGTTCCATAAACTCATCGGACCAAGCTATGTTTGGGTTTTTGGACAACTTCACAAAATCTATTTGATTCCTATATGTTTCTATTTGCTGATGACTTAATGGATAATGTGTAGCAACAACATTAAGAAAAAAGTCTTCATTTTGAAGCATTATTTTCTTAATCTCTTCTTTCGTTTGGGCTTGTGAAACTAAAGCGCCCATAAAGAGTAAACCTAAAGAAAAAAGAAGATGCTTCATAAATTAAAGCTTTATCAAATTCAAAAATATAAGTATTCTATTCCGGCCATACATGTTTCTCATTGACCAGAGGCACTCCAAGTTCGACCTCAGTGATCACACCATATTCTACATGTAAGGTGATCCAATTTTCTTGATTAAACTGTGTGTGAAAGAAATCATATTCTTCTACCTCCCAAGAAAGTTCGTGCTCTCTGAATATTACATCTTTGACAAATTGGATCTTTGAATTTATGAGTTTTTGGTTATTAAAACTCAGCTCAGGGTTGGCACTTCGTAGGTATCCAAAGCGGTTATTTTCGTCCAGATAAAATGAGAGCCTGAGCTTTAATTCATAATATTCGAGGATATTGATTTCGTCATTTTCGCTGTCCACCACCTCCCTATCTGGAATGCCAAGTATTTCACGGCATTGAAATTCAGTCATTCCAAATTTTAGGTTTTCGATTCCTTGTTTTAAGTAAAGCTCCATTGAATGTACACTAGGTTAGTTCTGGAAAGCTAAGAATTTGAGCTTAGATAATCTCATTTTCGGCTATTAAATTGTCGATCTAATGACGTTTTTAAATGAAAATTGGACGAAAAAGGAATAAAGCTGTATAACACCCGTCAAAGCTGACTTTCGCTAGCATATCAAGCTGCGAAAAACAGCTATAGCACATATCTTTGGGATTCAATTCAGCACCCTTTGCGTATAATTTAATATTCAGTCAAATATTCAATAAACGTGAAAGGGATTATAAGTTTAAATATATTATTATTATTTGCTGTGCAAATGTTTGCACAAAGCAGATCAACAACCAAAGAAATCATATCTGATTCTTTTGAATTTGGAATGGGAAATTGGTACGATGGTGGAGTTGATTGCGAAATAAGCAAAAATCTTTCTAGCTCTGGTGTTTACAGCATAAGATTAAAAGGCAATTCTGGTCAAGAATCTTCTATCTATTCAAGAGCTCTCAACCTTGAAGATAAAGAAGAAGTAAAAATTTCATTCAATTACCATAGCCAAAGCATGGAATTAGGTGAACAACTTTCATTAGAAATTTCAGTTGATGGAGGTACAAGTTTTGAGACTATTAGACAATGGGTTTCGGCAAAGGAGTTTAATGATGCAGAATTCCGATATAAAACACTAAATGTAGAATATGATTTTTCTAAAGAAACTGTTTTTAGGTTTCGTTGTATAGGTTCGAATTTTAAAGATCAAATCTTTTTGGATGAGATTGAAATTAAGGAAGTAGTAAAAATTGCAGAGATGCCTTTTATTGGTGAAGAAATAGCTTTGAGTCAAAGTTCTTTTAATAACGATTCAGACAACATTAAAATATTTCCAAATCCTGCAAGAGATTTCTTTTCACTTAATCTAAGTAACTTGGAAGGGCAAGAAGGAAGTATAGAAATATACAACTTGATCGGCTCAAAATTATCAAGATCTATTTTCAAATCAGACCATCCAAAAATCATTGACATTCCTATTGATTATTTAGAAAATGGATATTATTCTGTTTGTGTTAAAACAGATGCAAAAAAATTGCACGTCTTGCGATTAATGGTATCCAGATAATACCAATTTACTTATTCAGTAATTTTTCAAAGTCTAAAACTTTCAATTCCAATATCATTGGAACATGCACTGCTGCATGAACTTTGGTTTTTGAAAACCGAAACTCATCTATATCCAAATCTTTAAGGTCTGCAGAAAAATCAATTTCTCCAGAATTATTAAGAACTTCTATTTGATTATCAATTTGTTTTTGGATTGGCTCGAGAAAATCACTCAAAGAAAATTCTAAAGTTTTCTCAAGTTCTTTTTTTATTCTTCCTTGCAGCATCCAACCTAAGGCTTTATGAAGTGCATTTTTAGTCAACAGACTTATCTCAATGTCTTCTGATAAAAATGATTTGGTTTCTTTGTCATATTTTGGTTTGGCTGATAAAAATATTTGTCCATTATATGAGCCAGAAACATCAGCAACAACACCTAACTTTTCATCAAGACCTTTCAATTCAATATTCTCAATTTTAATTTCTTTACCCTTTTCGATAAAGGATTTCCCAACAAATTTTTCTGAAACAAAGTGGTTTATTCTAGAAAGTTCTAGATCAATATTAAAGTATAAATCAGAAGAATCTTTCTCAAAAGACTCTTTCAACCAAGAGAAAGTTGGCAAGTCATCTGGTGCTTTAATGTAATCCTTTTTACCAGAGATTTCGCCCTGACCTTTTATTGAAATAATTCCTTCTGTCCAATCGAAGGTATTGACTGTTCCAGTCATAGAAAAACTATCAACAGCAATTTGAAGATCGATGTCAGAAGTTTTTTCAATTGTGAAAGGCGTAGTGATCATGTCCATAATTGAAATAATCTGTGACTTCAGAGCAAATTCCTTTCGAATGGTCTGATCAATTTCTTGGACCACCTTTGTTTTTGTTCGATCAATTACCAGATTCATGATCTTTTCAATGGGAATAGAAATAGAACCCATTTTTACTTTTGGTGTTTCTATCCAAGAATAATCTACTAATTCAGTATTGGTAAACAGATTCCAATATTTGTCAATTTCAATATCAGTTATCACCGTTAGATGAAGCTCACCCTCAACAAGTAGATTTTGCAAAAAGGTTTCTTTTTCAGCGGTAATTTTAAGAGGAAAATTTATTAAGACAGATTTTTCTTGAAACTCGATATTAGCATCTTCTTTTTTCAAAAGAGTAACATCAAGTTTATGTTCATCTACTCGAAAGGTATTTTCGGTCATAAGCGTATCCAATACATTATTAAAAGCCTTAGCAATGGATTTCTTATTGAGTTTATATTTTAAATTTAATTCAGATTTTCTCATTTCTAGTTCTATGTTATTGGGGCTAGCTTCGAGTTTTGCATAAGGTAAACCAATTGGTTCTACCTCAGGGGGCCTTTGTTCAATTGGTCTGGTTTTGACATTTTTCTTAGTTGAACAGGCACCAAAGCCTACAACAAAAATAAGGAACAAAATAGTTCTGAGAATATTCATTTTAAAAGAGAATTGCGATACCATTTAGACGGTAGAAACAAAAAAAGGAGACCAAAAATTGCTCTCCTTATTTAATATTTCTATTAAACCTATTCTATTTTAATCAATTTCTTGATGATCAGATTTCAATCATTAAAAAAAGTTTGTCTAATAAAAAATGCCAGCCCTAATTGTGCAAAGAAGGACTGGCATTATATTCCCTATTTAATGTGGACCACGCGTAGGTTATGATCAAAAGAATTTGTTTTAATTCTAATCATCATTGTACCATACTTGTTAAAGTCCGAGTGTGTAAGTGTAATTGTATTAACACCAGCGTCCAAGCTGATATACTTCTTATTTAATAATTGTCCATTGGTGCTAAAAATTTCGATTTCAGCATCCTGAGCTTCCTTAACGCTCACTTCAACATTTGTTTCATTTGACCATGGGTTTGGACTTGCATTACTTACAGCAAATTCCATTTCTTTTTTCGCGGCCAACAATATTCTTTGTGTCCTTAAATCTTGGTCATAAACTTCTGCTTGCAATCTATCCTCGACAATATGCAAATCACTAATTTGACCTTCTCCTTCGATAGTAAATAATGCTTCACCAGCCTTACTTTGTACACCAGTAGGTGCATCAAAACTGATCAATAATTTATTATCAACAATTCTGTATTGTGATTTTTTAATGTCCCAAGCCCCAGCTACAATCCCTGAGATTGAAAATTCATTATTAAATTCAATAACCATCTGTGCACCTGTCACAAGACTATTTTCACTTCCGTAAATATTTACACTTTCATTGAATGCATTATTTACAATTCCATATTCAAGTGCAAGCTTTGCTGATCTTTCTGCAACTGTATTTCCATTGGTGAAATTAGTCGAAACAGTACCATTAACATCTCCCATTTTCACTCCTACAAAATCAATCAACATATCTGATTCAAGTGAAGTAATGGTATAATTTTGATTGAATGAATTAACCCAAGGATTTTGAGAATCAGTAAACTGATGTTCAGCATCAATGAATGTCCAACTATCAGATTCCGGAAACTCATCATAAAGTCCCAGTACTAATTTTCTAATGTGAATTAAATCCACTGCAGAAATTGTTTCAGTTTTATTTACATCAGCTGCAATCCTTTTGTAAGGACTATCCAATTCAGTTATTCCTAAAATATGTCTTTGAATTAAGACAATATCAATTGTGGTAACACCATTTAGATAATCATCATTTTTAATTGGCTCAATTTCATATTCTCCACCTATTGGCATATTAGGAAAAGCATATAATCCTTCTTGGTCAGTCATTTCCGGAATCAACGGACTTCCATGTAGATTCACTTCTACATTCTCTATATACTGATCATCTTCAGTAATAATTCTTCCGCCAACATCTGCTCTCATTCCTCCACCATCAGTACAAAAATCTACTGAATTGTTATCTTGAACATCAACAAAAGTTTCGCATATTGCGCTAAGACCAGTATTCAAATCTGTCACCCAAAGCTCTACATAATAGATACCTAGATCATCACAATCAAGCATAAGGTTTGTATCATTTATATCTGCAGAGAAACTTACTGCTATGTCATTGCCACAAGGCTGGTAACTTTCTAAATTGAAGTCAGAGGCCCAAAGCTCAACCATTTCATTGTCTATTTGTCCATCTCCATTTAAATCCATAGGATTCAAATCTACACTAAGTCCATAAACACAAATTGCTTGAGGTGCTTTGTTACTTTCAATTTTTAATGGTTGATCACAATATGTCTCATTACCGCACTGATCTTCAACTGTCCATTCTATTGCGTGATTACCGATTGGATATAGACCTTCTATCATATAACCGTCTCCACTGATCTCGAAAGAACCATTACTATTTAAATCTAGTCTCCAAGAATACAATAAATCCATAGTACAATCATCCATTCCCATTACTGAAACCTGTATTGGCACTGCATCACAATCTCCATCATTACTGGTAAATACAACAGGTACGCATGTTACTTC
>CALHKJ010000366.1 GCA_938033975.1 uncultured Saprospiraceae bacterium
TTTGATGGCAAAAAAATAGATAGCGTAACCAATCATCTTCAGAATGCATTTCAAGAGCATGGAACGAGTATCACAAGGCTAACAGAGGCAATTGAAAAAGAGACTAAGGATTTAGAACGTGCTGAAAATTCCTTAGAAAAACATAAGAGCAAATTAAAATTAAAACTAGAAGCATTGGGTTTTGCCTCTATTGAAGAAATGAGTAAAAACTTATTGGAAGAAAGTGAAGCAAACCAAATCACCGAAAAAGAAATTGAGCTCACAAAGCTATTTACAGAAAACAAAACTCAACTAAAATCTCTTGATGAAAATGTAAGCAAGATGAGTGCTGCTGATAAATCACCTGAAGTAAGTCTTGAAGAATTAAGTATCGAATTGTCTGCACAAGAATCAATCAAAGATAAAACCAATGTATTGATTGGTGAAAAAACAAATCAGCTCAAAGCTGATGAAGAAAATAAGAAAAAGAAAAAGGAACAACTTGCTCAAATCGAAAAACTCAACAAGGAATTTGAAAAATGGTCTTTGTTGACCAACATGATTGGAGATGCCAATGGAAATAAATTTGCTAATTTTTCACAAGGACTAACTCTGCAAAACCTTTTGGTCTTTGCCAATCATCGTTTGAAAAATCTATCAGATCGATATCTTCTCGATAAGCCAAAAGATGGTGGGCCATTAAGAGTGGTTGATTTATTTCAAGGAAATACGCACAGAGCAGTGTCGACTCTATCAGGTGGTGAAAGTTTTTTAATTAGTCTTGCTTTGGCGCTTAGTTTATCCGATATGGCATCAAGAAATGTTTCTTTAGAAAGTCTCTTCATAGATGAAGGCTTTGGAACACTTGATCAAGAGACTTTAGACATAGCGATGAACACACTTGAAAAACTTCAATCAGAAAGTCAGAAAATGGTAGGTGTCATTTCTCATGTAGAAGCGCTCAAAGAAAGAATTACGGTCCAAATTAAATTAGAGAAAAACGCACAGGGATTTAGCAATATTGGAGTTGTTCAAAATTAATACCTCGGAACTCGAGGCTTTTCATAGTTTGATCCCTCTGGACTCATATAACTAATCGAAATTTCAAATCCACCCAAGGAGTTGGCTGCCAATCTCAATTCAGATAAAGTGAAATCATAAGAGACACCAATCATCAAATTTTGCTTCTCAATCATTGCAGATACAATCAAACCTTCAAATGAGGCTCCATCGATACTATTAGCAATACGCATATGCGTTCCCATTCTAAATCCAGACTCAGCTAGATGTATCAAGCTGTAAGAAAACGAACTTCCAATTTGAAGTAAATAAGAAGGACCTTGGGCATAAAAAACAAATGATGGTAAGATTTCTAAATCTGAATTCATGCCAAACTTTGCACCTCCGTTTAAACTAAATCTTCTAAGGTATTTATCATAAATAGTCCCATAGTTTGAGATGGAAGGTGTATTGATATGAGAAACTGCAAAACCCGCATGAGCACTCATACGTCTTGAAGCCACACCTGCCCAGGCTACACCAAGATTGATATCAGGATAAACACCTGTCTTAAAATCTTGATCTGCAGGTATTGGTTCACCTGATGGCAAATTTGTATCAATCTGCAAATTAGGAATATCAAATTGACGTCCAAACCAAAGATTGCCCCACTCTACGGAATTCTGACCAAAACCAATTTGGGATCCAATACTCAGGTAATTGCTAAACTTACCGAAGCTACCCTCTGATAATTGCATATTATATGATCCAGTCAAGTGAGCACGTATCTGTTTGAAATTACCTTCCCCTGCAGAGTCTTGTATGAACATGCCACCAAGGGTAAATACATTTTTATTCTCTGGATTAAATTTATAATCAAAAGAAGTGTAAACAGTCTTGTAGGAATGTTGAAACCCAACCAAGGAATACCATTGATCGCGATAGTTGACTGTAAGTTTATATTCACCTTGAAAGTTGCCAGACAATGCAGGATTAACTGCATTGGCCGATTGGTTAAATTGACTGAATACCGGATCCTGTCCAAAGCTAGAAGCAATGAACAAGAATAAGATGATATTTAGGAGTAATAATTTTCTCATCTAAGTATTGTTACATCTCCTTCAAGAAAATCAATTTCTCCATTTAGTTTTTCGATTCTTGCCTTCCAAACATACACTCCAGAATCAACTTCCTTTCCATTAAAGGTACCATCCCAAACAGGAAATTGATTTGAATCAGAAATGGTGATATCTTCAACTGAATGTAGTAATTCTCCCCAACGGTCAAATACTTCAAAATTCATGATCTTTACTCCTTCTTTACCGAAAATAAAAAGTCGATCATTTCTATTATCTGAGTTAGGAGAAAAGCCTGTAGGTACTTCTATGAAGCTATCATCATTTTCATTAATAAAATATTGATTCGTAGTGTATTTACAATTATTGGCATCCCTCACCGTCAAAGTGATAAAAAAGTCCGAAGTGACAGCTTCTACAATGGCATCTGGACAATCAATACAAGAAAGGCTAATTTCTGGAGACGAAGAATCCCAAAAATATTCAACTAAATTTGTTGCGTTGGTCATGAATTCTAATTCCAAGCTTGAGCCAAAAATAACTGAGGTATCAGCTGGTAAAGAGATGTATACAGAGTCAGACTCCTCAACGACAATTTCTTCAAAGTTAAGTTCGCAGCCCGCGCCATCGATCACTAACAAATCGTAAGTTCCTGCGTCCAAACCTGTTATCATAGTGTTGTCGAAAAAATTAATGCCATTCACTAAAAAATTATAAGGCTGGGTTCCACCTGCTGCAGAAATGATGATTGAGCCAGATGCTTCACCAAAACATTCTGTTTCCATTGGCATAGGATCAATTAGCAGTGGATTTTCTGGTTGTGCCACTTCATAAGTATTTTCTAAAGTGCATCCATTGGCATCTGTGACAGTCAATTCATAAAGACCACTTGATAAGTTCTGTTGATCTTCAAGATTACTCCCGGTGCTCCAATCCACATCATAGGGTTCTACACCTCCAATTACTTCTCCTATAATACTTCCCGTCTCTTCTTCAAAACATTTTACATCTGTAATATCTTCTAGAAATCTTAGTTCTTCTGGTTGTTCAAATACGAAGTCCAACTCAACTTTGCACAACTCTTCATCTGTTACTGTAACTGAGTATATTCCAGAAGATAGGTTTGTAGCAGTGTTATTTTGCAAGTCCCCAATATTGTCAGACCATTCTGTTGTTAGTTCTCCTTCTCCTCCGCTTGGACTGATTGAAAATGCTCCGTTTGTATCTCCAAAACATTCAATCATACTGATTGTGTCTAAGCCTAATAAAATTGCTGGAGGACTTGGCAAATAAATTGAATCATCATGCTTACAACCAAAATCGTCTGTAAGCACAAAATGATATGTGGAGTCACCTTTCAAAAGACCAATCGCTTCTTCAGTAATCCCATCATCCCAAATAATATCTCGGTCCTGTTCTTGAAGGATTCTACCGTCGGTATAAACGGTAGAATTCAAACTAATGATCCCATCAAGGGTATTAAAACATTCTGGCTCTCTTAGATCAAATTCAATATTGAGATCAGGGAAATTTATTAACTCAACATTTTCAATTTTTGTGCAATTATTTGCATCCGTAATTGTCAACTCATAAAATCCAACAGGAACGTCTACAACTTCAACACCTGAAATACCATCCCCCCAGTCTACATCAAAAGGAATTGCTCCTCCTTCTATATTCAATTCGATTTCCTGAGAAAATTCATCATTACAAGCTGCTTGGATTGTTTCATCAAGTAAATTTATTTCTAATCTTTCTTCAACTTGAATCTCATTGCTAGTACTGCATCCATTTTCATCTGTCACAGTCACACTATAAGTTCCAGGAAAATAATTAATTGTTGATGAGTTTTCCGCTGAATCTTCCCAGACAAAATCATAAGCACCTGTCCCACCTGTCATTGTCAATTCTATTGACCCTTCATCTCCAAAACACGGAGGACGTTGGGCATTAATTTCAGAAAACTGAAGTGGTTGTGGATCTGAGATGACGATTGACTTTTCGAAATTACAACCACTGCCATCTGTAACTGTAAAGAAGTAAGTTCCCATCGCTAAATCTTCTTGGATAAATTCAGTTGAAGTGTTTTGCCAAAGGATAGAGTAAGGTTCATTGTCACTTTCCAGAATATCTATTTCTACAATTGCGTCTTGTTCTCCGACACAACTAATGGGTGTTTCATCCAGAAAAAGAGAAATATCTTCTGCATCAGGAACAGTTACCGTCTCTACAGTTGAACAACCATCACTATCTACTACCCTCACGAGATAATCTCCTTCTGTCAAAAGACCAAAATCTCCATCATTATTCACTTGACCATTCAAATAATAAATAACAGCTCCTCCATTTTCTGCAATTGCAGATACTTCTATTCCACCATCATTTCTTCCACTACAGCTAGGTGCAAAAATATTTTGTACTGCGATGTCTGGTCCATCAAAACAAGGAGGAGTTGCACATGTAATTGAATCCATATTAGTAGAACAGATTCCATTAAAGCCAGAAACAAAAAATGTATGTTCGGCATCTGCTTCTAGTCCTTCAAAAATATGACTGGTTTCCGTTGTTTGAAAATCTGGTGGTATTGAGTTTTGACTTACATTATAAAATTCAACTGGCGTGCTTGCTTCATTCCAAGTGATTTGAATAGAACTCGGTGACAATGCCACACAATTTGTTATCTGAGGAAGCTCAGCAACAGGCAACACTTCAATTCTTATTTCATCAAAACTAGTACAACCATATGAATCTGTAACGTTCAATTTGTAGGTGACATCTGAAGTTGGGTTTACAAAGGTAGTATCACATTCAGTACAAAAGATATTAAAATTAGGAGACCAAAGATGATCCACTTTATATGGAGATTCAAAGTGAATTGACCAAGAGCCAAGGAAGGAATTTTTATTAGAAATATCCGCTGTTGTAACGCTATCTGTTTTTATAATCAATTCCCAGTTACCATTTGCGGAAGCATCATCACGAAGTATTCTATTCCATTCACCTTCCGGCAAAAAATCACCAGTGTAATTTTCATTTTGATCAAACACGGGACCTTGTAAAGCATTTCCGTTGTTTATATTTTCCGGAGCCGTAATTGTAAAGCAAGTATTATAGTAAGCATCTATGCATTCATCAGCATTTGGATTAACATCACAACTATTTGGTTTATCGCGAAGTCCATTGTTAGAGGTCAGCTCCAATATTTGCCCTTGAGGCGATTGAACATGAACTTCTATATCTGTGAGATTCCTTGAAACCAAAGTATCGATACAAATTTTACTCAAAACTCCTCCACCTAAGTCTGTAGGCTCAACTCCTTGCACAAAAATAAAGCTTGTATAAACTCCGCCTGATTCTTCCAAAATAAGATCATTACTTTTTGTAAAAACTCTGTCTTCAAATTCTACAATTGGAGGTTCATATTCTGGAATCAAAATCAGGATATCATTACCACACAAAGATGTATCCTGTGGCAACATGACTTGAGGCAATTGACTGTCGCGAATTTTTATCTTAATCGTATCTCTTATACAAGTTGTTCGTTGGACATCTAAATAAATGTATTCATCTTCCTCTGCTTCATTGTCCTCAAAAGCTTCAATATTAAAAGATACTGAGGTTGCTCCGGGAGGTATATTGATATTAGCAGGAAGAGCAGAATAATCAGAACCTAAACTTGCTTGATCTGCGAAAGTCCCTTCTGATAATGAACTAATTTGAACATTGGTGGAGTTATTAGAAGGAAAGGGGGTTTCAATATTAATTTGAGCTGGAGCACAACCTTCTGCAATAGAGCCATCTGTACTTTCTGTATTTAAGCTGATATTAAGTGCTGAGGAAAACAAACTTCCCGCTTCCAAAAATACAGCCGAATCAAAGTCTTGATCTTTTACATCGGCGATTGCCAGCTTTATAACATACTCTTGACAAGGCACAACGGCAGCTTGAGCTATAAAGACATCAAGGTAAGCATCGAATACGGGAAATTGATTGGGTGGAACTACATTGTAATATTGACTAAAGTTCAATGAACCATTTTCTCCTGAACAATTATTTTCATTGATACTTCCTAATGTGCCTAATTCTCCACTATTGACAGAATTGATAGCAACATTATTATTTAAAAAAGATGTACCACTTGGATCACTAGGATCTGGGACTCTAGCAATGTTTAAAGCATCATAGTTTCCTCCACTTGGATTTGGGCCAGTGATGAAAAAGCCAAAAACGTCGTTAAAGTTTGAACAGACAAATTCGGGATATTCCTCAGATGCAAAAACGTATCTAAATCTTATTGTATCAGATTCAGGAATAAAAGTAATTTCATATCTGGCGATATCTAATACATCACTATTAGCTCCAGCAATTGCTTGCAAGTCATCGTCAGTATAGTTTTGATTTGAGGTACTACCCTTTGCATTTGTAGAAGGGTTATTTTGTTCTTCAATAGTGCGGACAAAACCAGTAGATAGGACAATTCCTCTATTTATGCCAATGTAAGGCGAGGCATTTTCGAATACTCCTACAGCCCCGAGTGCCCCATCATATTGAATATCATTGATCTTAACTCCAGACCCCAAAAACACATTTTCGATGATATTAGTTGGGTTATAAGGCAAGGCATTGGCGCCATTAACTACAATTTGGGCAGACGAAGAGCTTGGCAAGTAGATGCTACTTACCAGAAATATTATCCATATTTTGATATTCCTATACTGCATTGCAATACGCCAAGTAATTCTCTAGGGATGTAAACTTCAGAATGAAGCAATTTATTAGCCTACTAAGTAAGAATTTATAGTAGCTAACGGACTGTTTATCGAAAAACTATATAAAGCCTTTAGCTTTAGTTTAACTTTGGTTAATTAATACAAATATATGCGTTCATTTTTGAAATTAGTATTCACATCGTGTTTAGGTTCGATTTTAGCGATATTTTTTTTATTCATTATAATTTTAACAATAGGATTTATATCCTCAATGGGTAAGAATAATATCTCAAAAGATGCAGTATTGTTGCTTGACTTCGATGGTTTATTACCAGAAAGAACAAATAATGTTGACCCAAGTAATCAACTTACCTTTAACCCCAAAAATGCAATAGGGACTTTTGATATAGTTGATTTGATCAAAAACGCCGCTACAGACGATAGAATTTCGCAAATCGTTATTAAGCCAGATAATAGTCAAATGGGATTCGTGTCAATGAGGCATCTTGCAGATGCAATTGATTATTGTCGTGAAAATACTGATAAACCAATTTACGCTTATGGTGATTTTTATACCCAATCAGGATATATTCTAGCCTCAGAGGCAGATTCAGTTTTCTTAAATCCACAAGGAGGTATCGACCTAAGAGGTTTTGGAGTGATGCAGGCCTTCAACAAGGAGCTATTAGAAAAACTTGGTATCAAGATGAATGTCTTTTACGCGGGCGAATACAAAAGTGCGGCTGAAGCATATTATCGAAATGATATGAGCGAAAAGAACAAAACTCAGACAAGAGAGTATCTTAGTTCACTTCACAATAGTTTTGTTGATTTAATAATTCAAAATAGAAAACTAGATAAGGAAGCGGTTGCAAAAGGAATCAATGAGTATAAATTTAGCAATGCTGATACCACACTTGCGATAGGTGTAGTTGATGAACTTATGCACTGGTTTGAATTTGAAGATAAATTACGAAACAACTTAGGTTATGGGCAAGGTGAAAAAATAAACTATGTTGGCTTAGCTGAATATGCCCGAAAAACCAAAATTAAAAAGAATAAAGAAACAGCCACGGCTAAAATAGCTGTTGTTTATGCTGAAGGAGAAATCAGATATGGAACTGAAGCAGATGGCCTGATCAATGAAGTCACCTATCACAAGATATTTGATAAAATAAAAAAGGATAAAGAGGTAAAGGCAATGGTTCTACGAGTAAATTCCCCAGGGGGCAGTAGTTATACTTCAGAAGCATTATTGCAAGAGATAAGATCAATGAAGAATGCCGGTTTGCCTGTCATCGCCTCATTTGGAAATTATGCTGCTTCAGGAGGATACTACATAGCATGTCAGGCTGATAGTATTGTTGCAGAAGAAAACACTTTGACTGGATCTATCGGAGCATTCAGTGTATTTCCAGATGTTTCAAATTTGATGGAAGACAAATTAGGTATTCATTTTGATACTGTGAAAACTGGGCAGTTTGCTGCCTCCTTCTCTCCTACTCTTCAATTAGGTGAACATGAAAAAGAAATTATTAGAAATTCTAACACAAGGATTTATAATACTTTTCTTGAAAGAGTGGCGACTGGAAGAAATATGACGATGGAGCAAGTGGAAGAGATTGCTCAAGGAAGAATTTGGATTGGCGCTAAAGCCAAAGAACTAAATCTTGTAGATGAAATAGGCAGCTTAGAAGATGCCATAAATATTGCTGCAGAGAAAGCTGGGATTGAGTCTTATAACATAAAAGAGTATCCTTATATCGAAACAGCGCCTTGGGTTGAATTTTTACAATCGATGGCGCCTGAAGAATCTGTTGATTTGGGTTTTGAAGATAATGAAGTCACGAAAGAATTGTTTCGATTGAAATCACAACTTGAGTTCTATACAGAAAACAAATCTCCTTTAGTCTTAATGCCATTTAAAATTATTTTTTAGCCTTTTTTGCTGGCTTAATAATAAGGCGCAATGATTGATCATAGGTAAGATAATTCCACATCCAATTGATCATTACAAATAATTTGTTTTTAAAACCAATCAAAGAGGCTAAGTGCACAATCAGCCATAACAACCAAGCAAAAAAACCGCTTGTCTTCATCCATGGTAAATCCGCAACAGCCTTATTCCGTCCAATCGTTGCCATGCTTCCCTTATCCTTATAGACAAAAGATTTAGTCTTACCATTTTTAAAAATTTTGGCAAGATGCTTAGCCATTTGTATTGCTACCTGTGCTACTTGTGGATGCCCGTACTCCATTTCATCTGTAGGCAAAAATGCAGCATCACCTATGGCATATACATGATTCATTCCTACAACTTCAAGATCAGCATTGATATGAATTTGATTCCTTCCTTGCTTGCTCTCGTCAGGAATACCTGGCATATCATCACAGGTAATCCCAGCTGCCCAAATTACTTTTTTAGCAATCAGTGTCTGACCATCTTTTGTCTTAATACGATTTCCATCTATATCAATTACTCTAGTATTAAGCATAACTTTCACATCTAAACTCTCCAAAAACTGTAAGGCATTTTCGCCTGCTTCATCTGACATACCAATCAACAAACGATCTCCTCCTTGAATCAAATAAATATCTACTTCATCTGAGTTTAATTCTTTATAATCCTTAGGTAAAATATATTTTTTTAGTTCTCCTAAAGCTCCTGCCAATTCAACACCTGTCGGCCCACCACCCACAATAGCAATATCTATAAGAGCTTGTCTATTGTTGTATTCTTTAGTAGTTATTGCTTGCTCCAGATCATCAAAAATATCATTTCGGATGGACAAAGCTTCTGCTACTGTCTTCAAGCTATAACTGTGTTTTTCAAAGTTTTCATTTTTGAAATAATTGGTAATAGCTCCAGTTGCAACTACCAAATGATCATAGTTTATTGTTTCAGAATCAGTATAGACTTCTTTCTTTGCTTCATCAATTCCATTTACTTCAGAGACTCGGATGGTCACATTCTTAGCATTCTGAAAAGCTTTTCGTAGTGGAAAGACAATACTACTAGGTTCAAGTCCAGCCATCGCAACTTGATAGAATAAGGGTTGAAATTGATGGAAGTTATGGCGATCGATTAGGATTACATCGT
>CALHKJ010000367.1 GCA_938033975.1 uncultured Saprospiraceae bacterium
GAGGTGATATTTATTACGTCAATTTTTCTTCTTGCAGTTACCAGTTGGGTGGTTCTTCATTTGCACAGACTCAAAATAAAATTGGAGAGAAAGCACCAACTATAAATGATGCACAAAATTTTCAAAATGCATTCAATGCCATTCAAGAATTAATCAAGCAAGGAAAAATCTTGGCAGGTCATGATATTTCTGCAGGTGGTATCCTTACTACGCTATTAGAAATGTGTTTTAGCGATAATAATCTTGGAGCGAATATAGATTTGACAAATTTATGCGAAGAAGATTCTGTCAAACTTCTATTTGCAGAAAATGCTGGAATTGTTTTCCAAGCAAAAGATGACAGCATACAATCTTTTCTTACAGAAAAATTTGTCCATGCTATTAAAATAGGAAAGGTAACAAATGATTCTACCCTTACTTGTGTAAATGGAGATGAGCAGTTCAAATTTGAAATAAACTCACTCAGAGATATTTGGTACGAAACTTCTTTCTTATTAGATCAAAAACAATCTGGAGTCAAAAAGGCAACAGAACGATTTGAGAACTATAAGAAGCAAGCACTAAATTTTTCATTCCCAAAACAATTTACTGGTAAGCTTCCGCAAATTGATCCTTCTACTCCTCGACCAAAGGCAGCAGTGATCAGAGAAAAAGGAAGTAACTCCGAAAGAGAACTAGCCAATGCAATGTACCTTGCTGGATTCGATGTGAAGGATGTGCATATGACAGATCTCATTTCCGGAAGGGAAAATCTTGAAGACATTCAATTCATAGGTGCAGTGGGTGGTTTCTCCAATTCCGATGTACTTGGTTCTGCCAAAGGTTGGGCTGGAGCATTCCTTTATAATGAAAAAGCAAAACAGACCTTAGATAATTTCTTTAAGAGAGAAGATGTGTTGTCTGTTGGTATTTGCAATGGTTGTCAGCTGTTTGTTGAACTTGACCTCATCAATCCAGATCATCAACAAAAAGCAAAAATGTTGCACAATGATTCTGGCAAACACGAAAGTGCATTCACTTCAGTAACGATTCAAGAAAACAATTCAGTAATGATGTCTTCACTTGCTGGGTCTACACTTGGAGTATGGATCTCACATGGTGAAGGGAAATTTCATTTGCCGGAAGGCGAAGAAAAATACAACATCGTATCAAAGTATGGATATGAAGGATATCCTGCCAATCCAAATGGTAGCGATTACAATACAGCCATGATGTGTAGCAAAGATGGAAGACACATGGTTATGATGCCGCACATCGAGCGATCCACTTTCCAGTGGAACTGGGCACATTATCCTGAAGGAAGAAGGGATGAAGTAAGTCCATGGATCGAAGCATTTGTGAATGCTCGAAAATGGATTGATGAAAAGAATAAAAAGTAATTCTATTGCTTCAAATACCAAGTATCACCTAAATATTCAAAGGCTAAAAGACCCTGCGTTTGTGAGTAAAAAAAATTTCTTCCTCGATTATTTCCGATTATATCTAAATAAGTATTTCCATTCAAAATAGTGTCTGCAATCATTCTTGCATTACCATTGGTATTAATTGTATACTCATTTTGAATATCATTTAAAGGCATCCAAATTGCCCAGTTCCATTCGATGAATTCATCTTTATCATCATTGACATTTAGGAAAAAGTTTTCAAAAATATTCAAGGAGTCAAGAACTAATTCCTCATCAGATTCTAGAGTAGCTTCACGTATCTCAATACCATATTCAAACACAAATTCACCTTCTTCAAGAAAGTATTGAACTCTCTCCATTTCAGTTGTTGCAACTTCCCATTGTTCATCAGTCAAAGGAACACTGCAAATATTAATTAAGTGAGTAATAGTATCCTGTAATACCTTTCCCTCTTCCGTTATCAATATAATATCAATACTGTCATTGGTATAAATCAGTGTATCAGAAACTGTTTCAGGAAGAAAAGATCTCGAAATATCTGTCAATTCAAAATCGGCAATTACAATATCATCATCGCATCTTTCACAGGAAAGAAAATTTATGAAAGAAGAAAATAGAAGCAACTGTAGGATCATTTTCATGTTAAAACAAATTTATACCATTAAAACGAATTTGTGTTAATATTGGTTGGCTTCCAGCCTACTCAATACAATTTAATTCGTCAGCTACTATTTCAACAAAATCGAATTGAGACTTCAATGTTTGTGAAAAATCAACTGCTTGAAATACAGTATCTATTGGAACAAGTTCTTCGCCAGTAAAAGAAAAACTTGCAATAAGACTTCTCATTTGATCAGGAAGATGAATCAATTTTTCTCCATTCTTTTCCGTAATAACAGACAAACAAAGATTAGTCTCTCCAATTGCGTGATTGCTTAATTCTGTTTGTTGAGCGATAACTTGCAAGATTCCTTCGTTGATTCTCGCAACTTTTAGGATACCTCCAATGTGTGGGGTTTGGACCCAGGCAATTTCCACGACACCATCCATATCTAAATCATGGATAGCAGCAATGTTTAACCATCTATTAGAAGATCCAATCTCATCGACAGTGGCATACTCAATCAACTCATTATTGACCAATTTATAAATGGCAATTCCTGCACCCAAAGACACATGGGTTCTAATCGTTATAAATTCTAATTGACCATCACTATCAACATCAAAGAGTCGAGGACGGATATCTTCAAATACAAAATCATTAGCCAGAATCAAATCGTAAAATTGCCCGCCATTGAATACAACCAACTGCTCCCCTTCTATTCCATCTCCTAATATCGCATGTGCATATTTGTCGGTAGGCATAGCATACTGTGCATAAGTACTAGAATCAGAACTGATGCTTATTGATTTTTCTGGAAGTTGGTCAAAACCTTGTTCTAGAATATTTACGATGGCTCGATGGTCTAAATCTCCATTAAGAGGAAGATCATCTCCCACGCCACAAGACATGAGAATAAAAACTAAAATTCCTATAATTACATAAATTCTCATTTAAACAAATCAATGTGAAGGATACTACACGGACTTCAATAACTCATTATATTTATCGACGGAAATGGCAAGGTCGTAATTTTGTTGAAAGGATGTATAGGCGTTATCTCCTTTTACCTTCATTTGACTGTCGTCGGACAATATTTCCTCAATCAGGCTACTCAATGCTTGTTTGCTTTCACTATTCCAAACCCAACCAGAATCATCGCGCTTAATGGTTTCTGCGATTTCAGAATCACCTCGGAGCAATCCTAAGATTGGAGTCCTACTTGCCATAATTCCATATGATTTTGAAGGCACAGACATTCCAGTAAAATCATCATCAAGACAAACAAATGATAAGCTTGCCGAAGATAAAACATGTGCTAAGATCTCAAATGGTTGAAAAGGGAGTTGCTTTACATTGGAAGACCTCTTCTCAACAATATGTTCTTTGACCAGATTTTTTTTGATTCCTCCGCCTATAAAAAGAAAGACAACATCATCAAACTTTCCATCCAATTCGATAGCAGCTTCCAATATCGACTCAACGTTATGTGTTCGCCCCATATTTCCTGAATAAAGTAAAATTCTCTTAGCTTCCAAAGACTGATCTTTGATAAACTGATTTTCTTCCCTTTCGATAGGATGTACAAAATTTTTATCAGACCAATTATGAATCAACTCATAGTTTTCTGCTGGAATATCTGGGAAATTGCTTTGCAACAAGCGCTTCATATCTTCTCCAATCACGACCAACTTACTTGCCTGTCTAAATGTTCTTTTATTAAACCAATTCCAAAATCTAGATACAAAACCTTTTTCTTTCAGCACATCCAATTTAATCGCAATATCCGGATACACATCATACATGATCAATACGTAAGGCTTTCTAAATATCTTCTTCATCATCCAACAAATGATGGCAAGGAATGGGGGATCTGTTGTAATCAATAACAAATCATACTCCTTTCGTTTGCTCATGGCATATAGAAAGGTCTTTGTAGTGAAAGTAAGATTAGATACTAATTTACTTAGAAGGGATTTATGTTCTGCACCCACACTTTTAGCGCGTTGAATGCTTACATTTTTATAAACTTCTGTAGTGGGAATATTCAGTGCTTGAAATTCCTCTTTAATTGGATAGGTACAATATACTTTAAAATCATTTTCTGGATAGCTTGCAATTCCTGTAAACAATTCAGTCATATGCAAACCAGTAGAAACCATTTCGGGATAAAAATGAGGGCAGATTCCCAGTATACGTTTTTGTGTCATTTTAAGCCTCCTGCAATTTTGCCTTACGTTGGGCTTCAATCCAGTGGAATGTTTTCTCCATACCTTCTCGTAAAGGCTGAGATGGCTTCCACTCTAACTTTTTACTAATGAGTTCGTTATCTGAATTTCTACCTCGTACCCCTTCTGGACCTTCAATATTTTTAATACTAATATTTTTACCTGAGATATCAATTATCATTTTTGCAAAATCATTGATAGATATCATTTCTTCCGAACCAATGTTCACAGGACCTAAAAAATCAGACTCCATTAACCTTCGTACTCCTTCAACACATTCATCGATATATAAAAAAGATCGCGTTTGTAGTCCATCGCCCCACACTTCAATATGACCACCATCAGGTGTTTCAGAAACTTTACGACACAAAGCTGCTGGAGCTTTTTCTCTTCCACCCTCCCAAGTACCTTGAGGGCCAAAAATATTATGGAATCTTGCTACACGAACATCAATTCCGTGATTTCTATTATAGGTAAGGTATAATCTTTCGCTGAATAATTTTTCCCAGCCATATTCGCTGTCGGGCATGGCAGGATAGGCTGAATCTTCAGCACATTTTGGATTATCAGGATCTAATTGATTGTACTCTGGATACATGCATGCTGATGAAGAGTAGAAAATTTTCTTGACCCCTGCATGAAGACTTGCGTCTAATACGTTTAAATTACATAGTGCAGAGTTATGCATTACATGGGCATCATTATCACCAGTAAAAATATAACCAGCTCCTCCCATGTCTGCCGCTAGTTGATAAACTTCATCCATTCCTTCAACCATCTTTTTGGCCATCTGCGGATCTCTTAAATCACCAAGCACAAATTCATCGGATTCATTATTTCCAAATTCATGTTCCTTCAAATCGACTCCCCTAACCCAATAACCTTCGGACTTCAAACGGCTAACTAAATGTCCTCCAATAAATCCTCCTGCGCCACAAACTAAGGCTTTTTTCATCTGTAATATTTTACACAAATATATATAATATAGTTATAATATATAATAAATTACAGCGTCAATCATATAACTCCATAATTATATATCAATTTAACATTGCTTCGACTGATAATTGCTAATTTTGAAAATCGAAAATCCTAAATGATTAAAATCCTTGTAACAGGCGCTTCAGGCTTTATTGGCAAACACTTTCTTGAATCAAACAATGCAAGGTATGATATGCTTTCCTATTCTCTTTCTAAGAATAAACTTGAATCCCTTTCTTTAAAGGGAATCGATTGCGTTTTACACTTAGCAGGAATAGCACATCAAAAGAATATTACTTCAATTGAGACCTACCGTAAGGTTAACGCAGAACTTAGCTTGGAACTTGCACAAAAAGCAAAAAAAGAAGGGGTAAAGCAATTTATATTTATGAGCAGTGTAAAGGTCTATGGTGATAGTTTTAGCGAAAAGATTTTGGATATAAACAGTGAAGCAAAACCTACAGATGCTTATGGCATTAGCAAACTAGAAGCGGAAATTGGCTTAGAAAAAATCGCTGATGAACACTTCATTGTAAGCATTGTAAGAACACCTGTTGTATACGGTCCAAGAGTTAAAGGAAATATCTTAAGCTTGATGAAATACGCCAGTAAAGGAACGCCGCTTCCGCTAAAAGGTATTACGAATAGAAGAAGCATGGTAAGCATCAATAACTTGATTGCTATGATCAATAAAATCATTGATACAAAAACCAAAGGAATATTTATCGCCGGAGATGACAAGCCTATTTCAACAACGGATTTAATAGAACATATTTTTAGTGGTCTTAAAACAAAAAGTTCTAATTTTAAATTGCCAACTCTATTTAGAAAAATCATTAAATTAATTCGACCTGGATTCTACAATAGAGTTTTTCACTCTTTTGAAATAGATAACAAAGAATCATTGAATAGACTAAATATAAAAAACCAATTACCCACAAAGGAAGGGATTGCACTTATGGCCGATTGGTATAAAACAAATGCTCAATGAACTACAATTTAAATCTACATGACTTTATAGCCGACAAGGTTACCAAAAGAAAGGAAAGTCTTTTCAAAAAAGATTTGGAGTCAAATAGCACACAACTCGCCCAAGCAATTGAGGGCAAATCAATTTTGGTCATTGGCGGTGCAGGCACAATTGGTTCTTCTTTTTTGAAAGCGACACTCCCTTACAAGCCAAGTAAAATTATAGTTGTAGATCACAATGAAAATGGTCTCGCAGAATTAATCAGAGATCTAAGAAGCAATCCCGATTATCAACTTCCAGAAGATCTAAGAACTTACCCCATAGATTTTGGAAGTGAGGTCTTTGCCGAATTGCTTTCCAATGAAGGAAAAATTAATATTGTAGCAAACTTTGCTGCACACAAACATGTGCGCAGTGAAAAGGATATCTTCTCTATCAAAGCGATGTTGAAGAATAATGTTTTCAATTCTTACAGACTTCTTCAATTGTTATCAACTAACTCACCAGATCATTTCTTTGCAGTATCTACAGATAAGGCAGCTAACCCCGTTAATGTGATGGGAGCCACTAAAAAATTAATGGAGCAAATCATTTTAGCTTTTCAAAATACATTTAAAGTGAGCACAGCAAGATTCGCCAATGTAGCTTTCTCCAATGGAAGTCTACCTCAGGCATATCTAAAAAGAATGGACAAAGGCCAACCTTTGTCAGCTCCGATGGATATCAAAAGATACTTTATCTCTCCTACCGAGTCTGGACAGCTATGTCTACTTGCTTGTGTACTGTCCGAAAGTGGAAATATATTCTTCCCGCAATTAGATATGAGCAAAGAACTAAAAACCTTTACGAGTATAGCAGAAGATCTTTTAGCTCATTTAGGTTACGAACCAGACTATTCAGATAGCGAAGATGAAGCAAAGAAAAAGTCTAAGAACTTAGATCCAAATACAAAGAAATATCCAGTCTACTTTTTTGCTTCCAACACAAGCGGTGAAAAATCTTTTGAAGAATTTTATACAACAAAGGAAAATTATAATCTTGAGTTATTCAATTCGCTCGGAGTAATCAACACAAGTAATGAATGGACGCTTGAAAAAATCAATCAAGAAATGGATGAGTTGAAATCACAGCTAAGTGAAAAGAACTTATCGAAAGAAAAATTCATTTCCATACTTTCCCATTATGTTACGAGTTTTCAACATATTGAAAAAGGTAAAAACTTAGATCAAAGCATGTAATATGTATAAGCTAATAAAAAGAATATTAGACATCATTGTTGCTTTGTTTGCGCTGATCATACTATCACCACTTTTCATAGTTGTCATAATCTTACTCAAACTTACTGGTGAAGGAGAGGTGTTTTATATGCAAAGACGAATAGGTCTCAACAACAAAGAATTTGATATTTACAAATTTGCCACCATGCTCAAAAACAGTCTAAACATGGGTTCTGGTTCTATCACTGTGCGTAATGATCCAAGAGTTACCAAGGTAGGAAAGTTTTTAAGAATGACTAAGATTAATGAGCTTCCGCAAATTTTAAATATTCTCAAAGGAGACATGAGTGTCGTTGGACCCAGACCCCTGGTTACCAAAACCTTCGTCGCATACCCTGACAATATAAGAGATGAAATCTATAAGGTCAAACCTGGGCTAACAGGACTAGGTTCAATATATTTTAGAGATGAAGAGGAACTTATTTCCAATGCCAAGGAAGACCCTCATGTCTTTTACGAAAAAGTGGTTGCTCCTTACAAGGGTGCCTTAGAAATCTATTATCAAAATCACAAAAGCACCTTTACGGATTTGAAATTAATATTTGCGACAGCGTGGTATATCATATTCCCAAAAAGTGACCTGCTGAACAAATTTTTCAAAAATCTACCTACTAACCCACATAAAAAGTAGAATACTAAGGTTTCGTCGAACATTTCAAGCTAGCTAAAAATATTTTACTATTTTTAATTAGATGAAATCAAAGGAAAACAACACCACTAAAATCCAACTTGAGGAACCTCTCAGCTTGGAGCCTGAGAAAACCAAAGTACCAAAATGGCTTCGTCGTCTCGAAAAGGAAAGCTGGCAAGCAGAACTACTTATTTCGGGTTTAGCCCTCTATGGAACATTACATCTTCCCAAATTTGTCTATTGGGTAGCCGATACTTTGATCAACGTACTTCCAGTAGACTATTATCTAGCTGGTTACGCTATCTCCTTTCTGTACCTATTTGGAATCTCAATCCTTACTACATTTTTCATTATTCACTTTATCCTTAGAGCATATTGGATTGGGCTAATAGGACTCAATTCCGTTTTTCCCAACGGATATAAAGTAGAAGGTGGATTTTACTCAGAAATATATTCAAGATTGGTAGCAAAGATGTTACCCACAGTCAGAGAATCAATAAAAGAGATTGACAAGCTTTGTAGTGGGTTATTTTCTGGTGCATTTGTATTCATACTGATGTATGGTATGATGTCAGTCACACTGGGTGTACTACTTGTTATCTACATGGCTACCAATGATTACATTCCTAAAATTGTCTGGATCATACTTGGAATTTTATATCTAATTGTCAATGTAATTATGATGGCTTTCGCCTTTATGGGGAAATCAGAAAAATTTAGAAACAACGAAAAATTACAAACCAACTTCTTCAAAATTTCTAAAATATATGGCAATATAAATACCCCATTCTTCTATAAACCCTTGAGCCAAATAATGTTTACGAGCCAATCAAATACCGAAAAGTTGAGCTCAAATCTCAAAGTTGGTATGCCCTTTATCATTATAGCAATGGTTCTATCCATGTACTACCTATTTCAATCAAATATTGGAATCATGATTGATAAGGGATCAGGTGATCAAATAAATATTCACGATAATACTGTCTACTCTAACAACTACTTAGACCAATACGAGATTGATCAGAATATTTTTGTGCCAGTGATTGATTCGGATATTATTTCAGGACCTTATGTAAAATTATTCATCCCGATCCTCAGCAATGAAAAATATTTAAGAGAAGAACTTTGTGGAGAATATGAAAAAGATGAAGCACTTAGTAGAGATGAAAATAGAATCGAAAAAAGAAAGTTTTATTTAAAATGTGTTGAACAATATGTTCATGTATATATAAACGAAGCAAAATACGATGCAGAATTCCTGCAACACAATCATATTCAAGCAGGAAGAACTGGTGTACAATGCTACATCCCAAGTTCGATTCTGAGTCCTGGGCAGAACAAATTAAAAGTTGAAAAAACGAAAAATGAAGCAAAGGAGATTTATGATAGTTATATTATCAACTTTTGGTATGCACCATACTAAGCAAGCATGAACATAGACAGTATTGCTATCAATTTTAATGAGACTGGTATTCTATTTATGAATATCACCCTTGCCTTCATCATGTTCGGCATTGCGCTTGATCTAACATTGGAAAATTTCAAAA
>CALHKJ010000368.1 GCA_938033975.1 uncultured Saprospiraceae bacterium
GAAATGTTTAGCGATTTTTTAATCTCAACACCTGAAGAAAGATATTTAAAAATCTTAGTTGACAGACCGGACTTACTGGCAAGGGTTCCACAATATCACCTCGCCAGTTATTTAGGTGTAAAGCCAGAATCATTAAGTAGAATAAGAAAGCGACTTGCAGATAAAAAGGGATCTTAAAACCTTGTTAACGCTATAAGAAAGTTACTGCATACATTCTTATTGTTGATTCACATTTTTTCTCAAGACGACCGGATGAAACAAAAGAAACTTGGAAGTTAAACAACCTAGGGCAGCATCAACCTGAACGATTTCTATTATATCCTGAATGAATATTGATAGTTACGTTGAATCCAGCACATTTTTCCTTCCCAACCAACCTACTACATGTCACTCATTAATGTGGTTTCTTTTCAAGATTAGATAAAATGTACTTCCTATTAATACGTCCTTAACAGTGAAAGACTACTGGGCGAACTTTGATAGTATTTGAATTAATTGTTCTAATAAAACATTGTGTTTACTTCTACATTTGAGAGTGTTGCGAAGTCAAGAAAGGGTTCATGAAACCAAGGCCTTATGTCTAGGTCTATTTAGAATGCAATAGAATTATACTGATATAGGAAGGTCAAAAAATGAAAATCATCTAGACCTTTTAAAAAGGACAATTTTTAAACCAATTAAATAATTTAACAATGAAAAATATTTATTCAAAGACCAAGTTTTTATTTTTATTTGCATGTGCCTTCTCCTTTATCATAACATCTTGTTCTAAACAAGAACCCTGGGAGGAAGAAGTGGAGATGTTAGCTGCAGCTATGAAAGGACACACAGATTTTGAAACAGCAAAAGCCATGGGATATGCAGTCGATGCCACCGGATATAGAATGGGTATGGGACACCATTACATTAATGTAGACTTACTGGACAAAACCTTTGAAATAGAAAAGCCAGAAGTTATGCTATTTGCCCCTGATGAGAATGGCGAGATGAAGTTTGTGGCGGTTGAATACGGTATAGTTGTGGATGATCTTAATAATCCTCCTCCAGCACCAGAAGGGTTTACAGGCTCTGAAGATGTCTGGGACCTCAATGAAGAGTTTAGCCTATGGACACTACATGTATGGGTAGAATTAGACAATGAACGCGGAATATTCGCTCCGATGAATCCTAAAATCCCGTAGCACTTATAGCAAGATTCAGATAGTCCGTATAAATTGTTCCGCTTAAATCTGAGATACGCACTTATAATTCTGAAATGAAAATTTATGTATATACCACCAAATAATCATTTCATTAAAGAAAAGTTTTGCCTTTCATGTTGCCTTCTAGTGGATAGACCTTATTATTGCATCTAATTCTTAAGTTGAATTTCTTGATAATTGATATGAAGACCAATGCTGTTATGGTGTTGGTCTTTTTTAAACTATATCATTCTTGTGGGGATGATTAAGAAACGGTATTAACACTAAAAACCTAGTACTCTTTTTGGGTTCTAAAGGTTTCGGTCAGAAAGGAAAGGCATCTTCTACTTGGAGACATGCTGAAGTAACCCTAAAAGGACTGCTGGAAAATTCCAACATTATAAGACAAGCAGATCTAGTACAATTCGAAAAACGAATAGAGAACGCGATACACGGTGCCAGCGAAATCGATGTGCAGATAATTTTTAATAACCGAATCATTAACATAGAAACCAAGGCAGGTATAAAATTTTTCAACTACTTGACCTCTAAAAGTAATTTTGTAACCCAGACGGCGAATGGAATTCTAGAAGCAACTTCGCTTATGGACTTCAAGGTTTTCTTAAATGAAGACCTCATAGAAAGCTTCTCAGACGCAGCAAAAAAAGTGAGTGCTAAAAAAAGAGTCATCAATGCCTGGAAAGATATGATAGATGTAGACCCAAATGTTCAGCAAAGATTTATTGATTTTATAGATGAAATTGATCCAGACTTTGATTTAGAATTGAAATCAATAATTGATTTTCTAAACGAAAATGATTATTGGTTTGATGAAATATTTCTTAATAAAAAAATATTGCCTTGATAACAATAAATTCTATTTCTCGCTTTACAAAAACATCAGATAAAATTGTTTGTATAACGCCATCAAAACAAGAAAGGGTTGATCGTCTACATTTTATACAATTAGAGGATATTGTTTTAGGAGGACAATGTTTCTTTGCTTTTAAAGGATTTCTTTTTATCCAACAAGGCGTTTTTAATAGAATTGATGTATATAATTTTAACCAAAAGATTGAATCTTTTCCAGAAGGATTTAATCTATACATGGCTAGAAAGTATCAATCCAATTTGCTCTTAGGATCAAAAACTACTAAATCTTTTCATTTTTTAAGTATCGATACAATGAAAACAAATGATTTGGGCTTAGTTTTTAAATTTAATTTCATTTATAGCGACAGACTATATAATTACAAAGGCGTTGACCAAGTTTCCTGCTTCAACATAGAAAACCAGCTATTGTGGAAAACAGATATCACTTCCTACGG
>CALHKJ010000369.1 GCA_938033975.1 uncultured Saprospiraceae bacterium
ATAGTTAATGGCAAACTTTAGCTCTTTTCTTGAGCTAATGGTTGCATTTAATTTTGCATACGTTTTAGCACAAGGTTTTTTTCAAGAGTTAATGACAAATGCTCTAGGAAGAATAAAGTCAATTCGGAACACAATAACAAGAAGATCAGATTCAGTAAAAAGAATGATTGAATCTATTTCTGCATCAAATATTCTTCCAAACGAATTAACAGCAGAATCGAAGGCAGTTGCAATAAAAGAATGGATGAATATTGAGCAGGACTTAAATGACATAAATATTGATTTTAAAGAAAAAGTCAAACAGATTGCTGATCCATTGGGGTTTCCAGAATTTTGTTTTTCTTCTGGATTGTTTTGTTTGTTATTGCTTCTTATAGTAGGGTATTTTTCTATAAATCAATTGAGTAATTTATGTTATTCCTACATAGTTAATATTCTGTCAACAGCCTATCTGATCAACTATCTTTTTTTACTACTTTTCGCTTTTCATAAGCCGGCACAACGGAAAATAAAGTTTGATGAATTAGGAAACAGTATTACAATTGGTTTATTCATCTTCTCAATTATTGCCACACTTGTGATTCATAATTATTATTTACCTGATTGCGTAAATGATCCAAAATGTAATCCTGAAACAGAATTTGTTGATAAGAAGTGCTATGTTGTATTTACAATATTGCCTTGGATTCATTTTGCGCTATATTATATCCTAGCCACAATAAATTCTATATCTCAATTTAAACCAATTTCTGGTAGAATTGAATCAAACCAGAAAATGCAAACAAATATTGAAGAGAACAATATGTATACAATTGCATTTAATAAATCAGATGATTTCAATGTGGATGAAGGAAATCCTGTAGATGAAGGAAACCCTATAGATGAAGACGTTAAAGATGAGCAGTAGCTGTGAGATGGATTTTGTTTTAATTATTTAAATTAGAATTGGCAAATAATAACTCATAGTTTGGTAATCCCACAGTCCTCATATTCTATCTCATCATATTGCCTCATTTCTAGCATTAGTATTCGATAATTCAATTCATTATCCTGACACAGGTCTTTTAAAAATCGATAGTGCTTGATTCCCTTTTTATCCTTGTATGAATACTTATCAATTTCATTGACAACTTTGATTGGTTTATTTTGGTTTACCGCTTTAGATTTAATCTTCTTATCTAAATCATATTTGATTTTAAAGTAGTCCAATCCATTATCCCGGCACAATACCGTTAAGAACCGATAGTACTTAATTCCGTTTTCGTCTTCATAGGAATACTTTTCCATTTGTTGCTTTGCCTTCTCAGCATCATTGATCAACTCTTTTTGCTTGGCCTTGGTTGGTGGCAAGAAATTATCTATTCGCTTGACTCCATAGAATTTGAACATTCTAAGTGTTGACTCAATCTCGAGTTCGCCCTTCTTCCATCGTCTCTTTGCTCCATTCCATCGATTGAGTTCTTTATAAGTTAGTGTGGTCATACTTATTTGACTCATACACCACTCCAAAGCCTTGGCCTTTGTCATTATTTCACCATTGATCCTATACTTTGATTTGTCTCGAATACCGAAATAGTCAAACATTTTATAAACTGATTCAATGCCAGCGTTACCCTTATTTACTTTTGCTCGAGTTGCTGCAAGCCTACCATAGTCAGTTTTGTTGCTAATGGTCTTTCTAGAGATCCTTTTGGTGCAGAATTTTATGGCTTGATTGTAGTTCACTTATAAATCAACCTTAATACTTAAATTCTCAACAACTGAGATGTAGTAGTTTTGAGTGAAATCAAGAAAATTATAAATTGCCATTTTATTTGTAAACTTTATCAATCTAAAATCTGTCACCTCCAAACCTTCTTCTTTTTCTATCCAATCAAAATTGGCATCACCTTTAAATTGATCATAAGGTCGTGTGAAAGAATAATGGCCACCTTCGTGGCTAAACTTATTTCTAATAAATACATAATGAGACAAGACCTTATTTAATTTAGAAATACGGGATTTATCAAAGGTTGTAAATAACTCCAAATACCTTAATGATTTGTTTATGTTACTATTCACACTAAGTTTATTCTTTCCATTCAGCTCATCCGTGCTTAAGTTAAGATTCAATAAAAAATTAATTCTGGCGCAAATAAAATTCAACCTGTATTCCAGAAAGGAAAATCCATAAATAAATGCAGAATTTAAAACAGTAGATGGGTAAGACTTTAATAAGCTATGTTTATACGCTGACACATCTTGGTGAGTGTCTGTTATTGAATACCTTTTTCTTCTTTCCTGTAGATTCAATTGGTCATTAAATTTTTCTAACGTTAATTCCAGAATCTCTTTTTGGGCTATGATTTGTGATCTAAACCAATTTTGATCTTCCTTATTGAGATTTTCAAAGTCCCAAATTGCACTATCTGTAATTTTCATGATTTTTTATTAACTGGAATGTAGTATGTGCACTTTTCGACAATTCCAAAATAATCAAATAAGTACTTCGCCCCTTTTTCGTTTAAAGTGCCTTCTTTGTGCCTATACATGTACTGTTTCAATTTATTGTAGTCTTCTGGTCCTACAATTGATGATTTGATTTGACTAAAGCAATAAGCCAAAGCATCTTCCTTACTTCCTTGTTTTGTTTTCATTTTTCAAATATAATCAAATTAGTAATAAAAAGTTACTAAACACTTGCTAGTAACAAATTATTACTTTATACTTGTAGTAACAAAACATTACTACTATGAAAACTGCTCAAGAAATTATAACTTTAATAAACTCTTTCGATTCTGCTTACATGATGTCAGATTCACTAAGCAATTATTCAAAAGGAGAGAAGCAAGAAAAAGAAATCCATTCAATACTTTCTGAAGCTTCAAATGATATCTTGATCAAGGTTAAAGGGTCAATAGACTTGAATAACAAATTTCTAGCGGTTCCATTTGGCAAGTATTTCGAAGGATTGACTGAGCCAGCAGCAAAGCCACAAAGTAAGTTGTCAATGATCATGTCAACAGCATGGGAAATGTTCAAAGCTGAATTATTCCCATCATTCTCAGAGGCTTTAAAAGCAGCATGGGCTAAGTTTAAGCTAGTTCAAAAGCTTAAGAGTGGAATAGCTAGGTTTTCATTTATCAAATCAAATGGAGAGACCAGAGCGGCAGTAGGAACATTGAGAGAAGG
>CALHKJ010000370.1 GCA_938033975.1 uncultured Saprospiraceae bacterium
CAGATTCCCCCTACGACTGTCCCGCAGTCACGGGTCTGATGATGATGATGATGAACATGCATGCCACACTGCAGAATAGGTAAATTGAAAATCAGAATCAAGAAATATTTTTAGCAACAACTGGAGAATATAAGCTTACTAGAATTTTTCAACATTTATTATTGAACTTTTGATTCAACTTTTGCAGGTCCAGGAACACATTCATTAAGTTATACCTATCTAGATGCTAATGGCTGTTCGGACACTGAAACAATAGATATTACGGTATTCAGTGAAACAATTGTTGCACTTGATTTACCTACAGAAGAAATATGTGAAGATGATGCAAACATAATTTTGTCTGGAGCCTCTCCTTCAGGCGGAATATTTTCAGGACCTGGTGTTTCAGGAACTACTTTTGATCCTTCACAAGCTGGTCCTGGTATTCACATAATCAGCTATGATTACACGGATAATAATGGATGTGTACAAACTGCAGTAGATCAAATAGAAGTAATTGAGTTACCAAATGTAAGTTTGGATCTAGCAAATTTTGAAGCATGCCCAGGCGCAGCTTTACAAAATCTTGCAGGTGGCTGGCCGCTAGGCGGAAGTTACACAGGAACTGCAGTTATAGGAAATCAATTTGATCCAGCACTTGCAGGACCAGGAATTCATACAATAACCTATACGGTTACCGTTAATGGATGTACAAGTTCTGCTACTGATGAGTTTGAAGTATTTGATGTCAATCTAATAGAATTAGAACTTACGGACACAGAAATTTGTATTGGAGAAGAAATTGCACTCAATAGTAATGCGCCTACAGGTGGAAACTATTCAGGACTTGGAGTGAATCCTTGGACAGGAACATTCTCAAGTGTGGTTGCTGGTTTAGGAACACACACTATCTTATACGAATACATTGATGAAAATGGATGTAATGTAGAGTTGTCTGATGAAATTGTGGTATTTGATGTTATTCCAGCGACACTTAGTTTGGATATAAATCTAGCCTGTGCAACAGAATCTCATGTTCCTCTAACTGGAGGAAGTCCTGCAGGAGGAACTTGGTCAGGACCAGGAGTGACTGGCGATTCTTTCAATCCATGGAGTTTAGGTGCTGGTACTTATACTATTAATTATCATTACCAAGATGGAAATGGTTGTGAAGCAACAGCCATAGATGAAATCACAGTTGAGTCTGCTCCAAATGTGACATTTACATACGAAGATGATCATTGTAATTTAAGCACAGGTTCTATTACCTTTCAGTTTCAAAATCAAATTGATGTCTCTTTTATAGAGTTTAGTTTAAACAATGGAATCAATTGGATGAATCCTATAGGTGATCATATTGGTGTTATTACTTATGCTAACCTAAGTAGCGGTACATATGAATTACTAGTCCGAAATATAAGTGGAGCTTGTGAAACAAATCTTGGTACTGTTGTGATTGAGGACATCGCAGGACCTACAGCGAATGCTGGACCCGATATTACTATTCCTGCTTCAACAAGTACACAACTTAATGGAACTGGAGGTAGTTTTTATAGTTGGACTCCATCAACTGGATTAAATAATACAAATATTCAAAACCCAATTGCATCTCCAACCCAAACCACAACATACACTTTGGAAGTTACTGATATTTATGGTTGTGTAGATACAGATCAAGTTACAGTATATGTTGACGTTCCTTGCGCAGGTACTCTAGAAGAAGGAGATTTTCCTTATACTGAAAGTTTTGAATCTGGGTTTGGAATTTGGTCTCAAATCGGAACCGATGACTTTGATTGGTTTAGAAACAATGGAACTGTTTCGTCATCTGGTCCATCTAGTGGCTCCCGTGGAAATTGGTATGTTATGGCACAAGGTTCAGGAAACGCAAATCAAACAAGTGTTTTTAGAAGTCCTTGTTTTGATCTAGCTGAAGAATCCTGCGCTCAATTTACATTCGATTACTATATTGCCAATTCAGGAAGTCTGACGCTTCAAGCAAGTAATAACTTTGGCAATAGCTGGCTGGATTTATGGACCGTATCAGGAAATCAAGGGAATTCATGGAATAATCAGGTATTAGATTTATTTGGATATTTAAATTCCAATTTGCAATTGAGATTTGTTGCAGAAATGGGTTCAGAATCTTCTGGAAGTATGGGGGTCGACAATGTAGAATTTATTACAACTGGATGTGGATGCTCTGATACAAGTAGTCCTTTTTCTCTTTTTAATTTGGTGCCAGATCCTCAGCCTTTTTCAGTAGATATTGATTGCGATGGTGATGCCGATATGTTGGCAGGAGGCGATGGTCAATTATTTTTCTTTGAAAATAATGGCGATGGCACTTATACAGATCAGACAGGAACCACTCAAGATATAATGCCTGGACTTTCATTTTTAGATATGACTATCGGTTTGGTTGATTTAGATAATGATGGAGACAAAGATCTATCTATAGTAGGAAATGAAGCCTTTAATAAATTCTTCTTTTGGAACACAGGAACAAAGACAAATCCAATCTTTACACAAGCAGGAACAGGGGGAACACCCGCTAATCCAATAAGCAATTTTAATTTTAGCCCTCTTGATGGAGGTTATTATATAGGATATGCAGATCCAACAATTTTTTGGGTTGATCTTGATAAAGATGGCGACTATGATGCCG
>CALHKJ010000371.1 GCA_938033975.1 uncultured Saprospiraceae bacterium
GCCCTTGGATCAAAACCAAATAAATTTGGTTGGCCTGGACAAGATTTAAAAGGTGTAGGAAGTTTATACAGCCTTCAGGATCTTCAAATTATGGAAGACTATAGCAATAATCTTAAAAGAGCCGTAGTTGTTGGTGGTGGACTTATTGGATTAGAAATGGCAGAAATGTTTCATTCAAGAAATATTCCTGTAACTATGATTGTTAGAGAACAATCATATTGGAATAATGCCATACCCCAAAAGGAATCAGAAATGATTGGTCGCCATATTAAACATCACGGTATAGATCTTAAATTAAATTCTAATCTTGGTGAAATTATTGATGACGGGACAGGTACAGCAAAAGCAGCTACAATAAAAGAAAGTGGTGAAGTCATTGAATGTGGTTTTGTCGGTTTGACAGCAGGCGTTAGCCCCAACATTGGATGGCTAAAAGAAACAGATTTAGAAACCAATAGGGGTATCATCGTTAATGAAAAGCTACAAACAAATATTCCTGACGTATATGCTATTGGTGATTGTGCAGAAATTAAAGACCCACTACCGGGCCGAAGAGGTATCGAAGCAATTTGGTATACGGGACGTATGATGGGAGAAACTGTTGCCTATAATATTACTGGTGAAAATATTTCTTATAACCCAGGGATATGGTTTAACTCAGCAAAGTTCCTAGATATAGAATATCAAGTTTATGGAGAGATGCCATCCAAGCCAGCAGAACATCATGAAAACATATATTGGGAACACCTAGATGGAGAAAAATCAATAAGGCTTGTTTTCGACAAAAACACCAACTCAATTTTAGGTTTCAATTTAATGGGAATAAGATTTAGACATGAAGTTTGTGAGAAATGGATTAAAGAAAAAACCCATATAGATGAGGTTCTTCAAAATCTAAGTCTAGCAAATTTTGACCCAGAGTTCTATGAAGAATATGAAGGAGCACTTCTCAAACACTATAATTCCCAAACTGGAAAAAATCTAAGTTTGAAGAAAAAAAGAAAATTAGATCAAGTATTAACTTTTTTAAAAATGAATAAATGAAATTGATTCAAAACCTCGGTACTCTTTTATTTATTCTTGCCTTTCTCTTTTTTACATTCCTTGCAGGATGGAACACCTTTGAGCTTAGTGCAGATAAGCTAAATATCTCAAACTCAAACCATAAAAAGGAAGTATTAAAAGTTGCAGGAGAAATGAATATTCTAGATAAAGAATACTCTAGCAATATTGCATTTATCAAAGATCTTAAATCTGCAATCAAAAAAAGTCAAAGCAACTTAAATGATGAATTCACAAATAACCCTCCTGAAAATATACAAGAGTGGGATTTTAAAATTGCTGATTGGCAGATAAAGGATTATCTTAAAAACAGCGCCATGAGTTCTGGAACTGGATGGGTAAGTAAGAATCCATGGCAAGGTTTCCTTCTAACTTTTGGTTTAGCAATATTAGGTGGACTACTTTTTATTATTCCGAAATTCTTCCAACCAGCTGGAATAAAAAATGATGGAATCTATCATTCCTCATTAACAAAAGGATTGCAGTTTGGACCAAAGATTGCCATTTTAATTTCAACAATTCTCGGAGTATTAATCTATGGCTATTACTATAATAATGGTGATTTCTTTTGGTCTATACTAACAGCAGTAATAGCTATTGCCATTATAGGACTAGTTTATTTTTATGAAAAAGATAAAGAATTAAACCCCGTTAGATCAGCATCTGTTTCTGTAACAGGATGGTTAGGAATGTTGTTTGGCTTATACCTTATTGGCTTCTACATCTTATTGTATTGGAAACCAGAGTTAATTTCAAATTGGATTATAATTGTCTCTCCTATCAGTGAAAAACTAAGTGGTAATCCTGCTAGTCAATGGTTTCTGTATGGCCTAATGTATACAATTATAGTATTGGTAATGGGTGTCAGAATGATATCTAAGTACCGTCACAACAAATACCAAATGGTTAGAACTGCATCTGTTATGTTCTTCCAAACTTGCATAGCTTTTATACTTCCAGAAATATTAGTTAGACTTAATTATCCCTACTACGACTTTAAAAATATTTGGCCATTAAACTATTCATTCTTCTTCGACTATAATCTTAATACTTTAACATCAAGCGGTGCACTAGGAATGTTTATGCTTGTTTGGGGCCTCGTTCTTATGCTTATAGGTGTACCAGTTATAACTTACTTTTATGGAAAAAGGTGGTATTGCTCTTGGGTTTGTGGTTGTGGCGGTCTTGCTGAAACATTAGGTGATCCCTTCAGACAATTATCTGATAAAAGTTTACGAGCTTGGAAATTTGAAAGGTGGATAATTCACGGTGTTTTAGTAGCTGCTGTTGTAATGACTCTTTTGGTTTTATATCACTACTTCACAGGGAAAAGTCATGTTCTGTTTATAGATAGTAATTCTTTGAGAGGATGGTATGGGTTCTTAATTGGTTCTGCTTTCGCCGGTGTCGTCGGTACTGGATTTTATCCACTTATGGGGAATAGAACTTGGTGCAGATTTGGTTGCCCACTTGCTGCTTATTTAGGCCTGGTACAAAGATTCAAATCTAGGTTTAGAATTACAACCAATGGAGGGCAATGTATTTCATGTGGAAATTGCTCGACATATTGTGAAATGGGAATCGATGTTAGAGCCTATGCACAAAAAGGACAAGACATTGTTAGGTCCTCTTGTGTCGGTTGTGGAGTCTGTTCAGCAGTATGCCCTCGTGGTGTGCTTAGACTAGAAAATGCGTCTGGAGATATTAATACTAGAACAACTGAAATGAGAACCATTCATATTACGGAAGATCAAATAGGAATCCTCTAATCTTGAGATAACATACTTAACAATTCTGAAGCTATCATAGAAGTGGCACCCCATAATGTCTCTTCACCCAAAGGAAAATAGGGAACATTTTTAATGATCCTTTCACCTACGGTCAGGTCTTTTATTTTAGTACCGTGAAGTAGTGATTCAATAGGCCATTGAAAAACTTCATCAACCTCTGTTGGGTCAATTTTGAATTTTAATTCTTCATTCGCGAAAGCAACAAAAGGATAGACTAGAAAATTACTAACAAAAACATATAGTGGACTTAATTCTCCGATTATCTCATAATGTAAAGGAGAAACCCCTATCTCTTCTTCAACTTCTCTGATTACTGCATCAAACTTTGTTTCACCTTTCTCTATTTGTCCACCAGGAAAACTTATTTGTCCTTTATGCTTATCTTTTTCATAATGAGAAGCACGTTTTATAAAACAAATATTAGGTTTTTCTTTATTTGAAATTAGCAACATAACCGAAGCATGCTTTGCATCTTGTGGTGCATTTCTATACGCTGGATCATATCCAGGAGATAATAATTTTTGAGCCTCCCAACCAGGAAGATTAGAATCGAATGACTTTGTAAGTTTTTCCCTCAGCCATTCTATTGTCATCAAACCTACTTATTTGATTTTTTCAAATAGTTCTCAAGTGCCATTGACATAGATGGCGATTCGGGTGTGGGCGCTAAGATATTTGTCGTCAGGCCACGATCAACTACTGCCTTATTAGTAGAATTTCCGAAAATTGCTAATCGAGTATTATTTTGCTTGAAGTCTGGAAAATTTTCGTACAAAGATTCTATCCCTAATGGACTAAAGAAAACAAGTATGTCATATGTAACATCGCTTAAATCCGATAGATCGCTTGCTACCGTTCTGTACATCATTGCCTCTTGATAATTAAGTTCATTGGTTTTTAGAAATGAAACAACCTCTTTTGCTCCCAAATTAGAACAAGGCAATAAGAATTTTTCCTCATTGTGTTTATTAAAGGAGTTTTGTAGGTCTTCTATTTTTCTTACACCAACAAAAACCTTTCGCTTTCTATAAATGATGAACTTCTGAAGATAGTTTGCAATTGCTTCCGTAAGACAAAAGTACTTTGTCTGCATAGACATTTTTACTCTCATTTCTTCGCAGAGCCTAAAGAAATGTTCAATAGATAGTTTACTAGTAAAAATAATTGCGCTGAACTCATCAGGTCTTAACCTGTTTTTTCTGAATTCCTTTTCAGATACAGGTTCGACATGTATGAATTGACGCCAGTCAATCTTCACATCCCATTTTTGCTCCAAGTGATAGTACGGAGATCTCTCCGGCTTGGGCTGGGAAACAAGTATTGTCTTCACTTTTTTATATGATTCTTTAGAAGACTTCACGCTTGACGCCATATAAGGTAAGAGTTTTAATTAGAGAGGCCATACAGACCTAACCAATATAGAATTATCAAAACAGGTGCAATTTCGAAGCTGCAAAAGTAAAGAAAAAACTGAAAAGGATTACTACCAATCTGTCTTGAACTTACTAAAGCACCTCTGAAATATCTTAACAATATCAGTATAGCAATGATGAAAATCCCAATAAATACAAGCGCTTTCGCTAATCCTGAGGGAGAAAATGCTACAAATAGGTTAAGTGGTATTAATGCCAGACCTATCGATATATTCAATAAAGCAATTAAAAAAGAAAAGGTTCCAGCTTCTGCTTCAAGTTCAAAAATCCAGCCAAAAACCAATAAAAACAAGTGTCTTAGCATATAAATCCCTGCTATCCCAAGTATTATTTGGAATAATGGCAGATTAGGACTTCCTGGTGTAAGTCCTTTATAAGCCAAAACGATAAATAAACCTAAATTCAAGAAAAAAATGAGATATAGGCCTAAAAAATGAGTTCTATAAACTCCTAGAGACTTATTAATGAAGCCCGACATATAATTCATATTCATAAGAGATTGAAGAATATCGGCCAAAATGCCTCTATAATAGAATAAAATAATACCCAAAATCAAGGCGGATACCAAAATGACTGATAAAGGAGAAATTGTGTTAAGATCCTTTCTTGAGATCTTTGATTTAGTCTCATCAGTATACGAAACAGTTCTTACTGCTTGGTTCTTCCTTATCGGTATATGAGATACCTCAAATGGATTAGTCAACTCATCTACTGGCTCCTCCTCAATCGTAACTGGCAAATCTTGACTAATTGGCCTCTCAATAATTTCTGTTGAATCCCTATATACATCAAAAATACTCTGAGCAGAAAATTGCACCGAAAAAAAGAATAATATGGATATGATTGAAATTCGTCTCATTACAAGCCCGAAATTACTATTTTACTTTCTTACTTTATAGGACTACACTCATCAAGGCATATTTAATCTTTTAAGTCCTTTTGTTAATAACATGTTATTCGTTTTACAATCAATTTTTGTAAAATAAATAGACCTAACTTTATAATTCAACATGATCAAATAAATGCCATCGCGAAGCATACGTATTATTTTAATTCTTGGTAGCCTTGCCATAGCAGGCATAATTTTTATTCAAGGTTACTGGGTAAGTCGCACCTTAGATATAAAAGAAGATGACTTTCACCAATCAGTAACTATTGCATTAAGAAATGTTGCAGAAGCAATTTCTAAATACAACAAATCTGAATTGCCCAAAACAGATTTGATCAATAGAAGAACCTCCAACTATTATTCAGTCAATGTAAATAGTGCTATAGATGCAAATATTTTAGAAGACTATCTTTTTCAAGAATTTGAAAAAGCATCTCTAAATACTGTTTTTGAATATGCCGTTTATGATTGTAGTACTGACAAATTAGTCTATGGTAATTTTTGTAGTATTGAAGAGGAATCAAAAGAATTTGTACGCAGTGAAAATCTTCCAAAATTTAATGACCTTATTTATTACTTTGTTGTGAAATTTCCAAGTCGAGGTAGTTACATCGTCGACTCAATGAGACAATCAATTCTATTTAGCATTATCGCCTTTTTAGCTATTGCTTTTTTCGCATATGCTATGTGGGTTATTTTAAGACAAAAACAATTGACAGAGCTGCAAAAGGATTTTATAAACAACATGACTCATGAGTTTAAAACTCCAATTTCATCGATCAAAATAGCAAGTGATGTCATTAGGGCTGACAGTGCGATTCAAGATAATACAAGGTTGGTGAAGTATGCAGAGATAATAACAACACAAAATGAAAGACTTAATAATCAAGTAGAAAAGGTTTTAAATATAGCGCGACTTGAAAAGGATCAGTTTGAGATCAAAAAAACCAAACTGGACTTAGTCAGTTTTGTTTCTAACTTTACAAACAACGAAAAATTAAAACTAGCAGAATCAAAAGGTGAAATTGTCTTCAATTGTTCATTGGATCTTGCAACCATTTTGGCAGATGAACTACACTTTACTAATGTAGTAAGTACCATTGTAGATAACGCATTTAAATATTGCGACAAAACACCAAAGGTGGAAATTGCTTTAGAAGCAAACGACAAAGATGATTATGTATTGTCAATTAAAGACAATGGTATAGGCATCAAAAAAGAAATGCAAAAGAAAGTATTTGAAAAGTTCTACCGTATTCCTACTGGTAACCTCCATGACGTGAAAGGTTTTGGTCTTGGATTGTTTTATGTAAAAAATATTATTGATGCATCAAAATGGGAAATTCAAATAGAATCTGAAATTGGTAAAGGAACAAAATTCAAAATCATTATACCAAAGCACACTTAAGCATGCAAACAAAAGCAAAAATCTTATATGTTGAAGACGATGAAGTGTTAGCATATGTAACCAAAGACAATCTAGAATTGAACAATTTCTCAGTCAATCATTGTCTAAATGGAAAAAATGCTCTTAAAACTTTTAAGAATGAAGAGTTCGACCTTTGTATTCTAGATGTAATGCTGCCGGAAATGGATGGTTTTACTTTAGCCAAAGAAATTCGATCAAGAAACCAAGAAATTCCAATTTTATTTCTTACTGCCAAGTCTCTAAAAGAAGATAAAATTTCGGGCCTTCAACTCGGCGCTGATGATTACATTACTAAACCATTTAGCATTGAAGAATTAGTTTTAAAAATCGAAATTTTCTTAAAAAGAAAATTTATAACATTAAACAATAACTCTCAAGATAATTTTGGAATTGGTAGTTATACATTTCAGTTTTCAAATTTGATTTTGAAAGGGCCAGAGGGTGATAAAAAACTAACTCAAAAAGAAGCTGATCTTCTTAAGCTTCTCATAGAACAAAAAAATCAAATTGTAAAACGAGCAACGATCCTTGAAAGACTTTGGGGTAAAAATGATTACTTCATGGGAAGATCAATGGATGTATTCATCTCGCGCTTGCGCAAGTATTTAAAGGCTGACACGAACCTAAATATAGAAAATATTCATGGTGTAGGTTTTCGTTTGAATGAAGTGAATTAGTCACCAAACGATACTCCCATCTTTCTAGCTGTTTGAACTAAATAATGGTCCAGGTCCACAAAATTATAGGCAGAAATTGCTTCCTTTAATGTTACAGTATGTAGCTCATGATTTTTAAATGCAACCATATTTCCAAACTCACCAGCGTTTATCATATCAAAAGCTTTTACACCCATACTGGTAGCAAGTACTCTATCAAAAGCAATTGGAGTACCGCCTCTTTGAATATGGCCTAAAATGGTTGTCCTTACTTGAGCATAACTTTGTCGCTCTTCCAATTGGTGGCGCAAGTACAAACCTACTCCTCCTAGTTTGAAATTTGCATCGCCTTTATCTTCTGCACTTTCTCCAACAACATCTCCACCTACCTCTGTAGCTCCTTCTGCAATAACAATATTTACAAACCCTTTTCCTGATTGATACCTTTTCTCAATCGATTCTAATAGAACATCTACATTGTATGGAATTTCTGGAATTATACAAATTTCAGCTCCACCAGCAATGGCCGTATGCAAAGCCATCCAGCCTGCATCTCTTCCCATTACC
>CALHKJ010000372.1 GCA_938033975.1 uncultured Saprospiraceae bacterium
CCAGCTTCTCCTTCGTAAAATGTTGAAGCTTCAGACATGGAAAGCTCATGTTCTCCAAACTCTGACCAATTTAGTCCATCGTTGGAATAATCAACAACAAATCTCTGAATACCTGACTCTGTATCACCAAAACTGTTGCAATTCCAAAAGGTGGTATTTTGCAAACCATAGGTATTCCCAAAGTCATACATAATCCAATGAGTATTTCCTCTTTCTGTGTTTGGATTTTCAGACATTTCGCAACTAATCCAATTATCTACCTGCAAAGCAGAGTGTCTATCTTTGTCACATTGAGATAAGGCTAGTTGACTTGCGAGTAGGATGAGAAATATAAATGATAGTTTCTTCATGTCAACATTATTTTAAATACCTAAGAGATGATTCCTAAAATAAGAATCATTTAGTTAAATCTATAGTTCAATTGCACAGTAATTTTAAAATTTCGGGGTAAACCCGCATATAAGTATCGTGGCAATGATGTTCCAAAACTTCTTGGGTTCACTGCTACCATAGAAGCGTAGTCAACATCAAAGATGTTATTGATATCAAAACCGCTATTGATACTCCATTGATTATTCTTATAAAGATCGTATCCTAAACTAAAATTAGAAAGAATATACGAGTCAATCTCTATGCTGTTTAAATCGTCAGCATACATTTTACTAACGTACAAGTTGGAAAAATTAAGATAGGCTCTTCCTATTTTATAATCAAGTTGACTGCTTAATTTGTGGTCTGGATTTCCTGGAAGCCTTTTGCCTGCAAAATCAATTTCGCGATTTACAAATTCTGTAAAGTGATGAGGTTGATATTGATAGGCTATTTTTGCGTTTAATTGATTAGTGTTTTTCTTGAAAATCTTATCATACGACAGCTGAGTTTCCAAACCTGGATGCATAGTCTTTCCCGCATTGATTCCAACAAACTGATCTTCGGTAACTCTTTCTGCAACTAACAAATCTTGAACCCACATATTATAAATGGAAAGATCAAATGAAAAATCTTGATACTTTTTTTTATAGCCCAACTCTGTATTCCAACCAATCTCTGGACGAATATCAGGATTTATTTGACCATCAGGAGTCAAGGTTTCTTCTAAAGTAGGTGCTGAAAATCCATGTGATAAAGTACCGTAGAAAATTTGATTTAATTTTTGATAGCTCAAGGATAAGAATGGGCTCAGTACAGGTTGAAATGCATACTTACCACTTTGGTCAATTCCATCTGCAATAAAACGATCTTCAAAATCATAATTTGTGACATTATAATTTAAGCCCGCATCAATTTGAAATCTATTCCAAACGTATTCAAATTCTGCAAACAGGTTTATATAATTTCTTTTCTCAAAGTTGTCTGATAAAATGTTTCCCTGGCCTTGATCTAAAGTTTCGTATGTAGACCATTCTTCATTTTCTGAAAACAACTCTGATCCAAATTTTAACTCGCCACCAAAATTTCTAAAAGCTTTGTCTATTGAAATTCTTGTTCCTAAGCTTTTAGCATTTTGTGTAAGCACATTAAATGGTCGTCTTTCGTAATTCTGAAAATTGTTTAAAAAGCCCGTTACTGAACTACTCCAATCATTATTAAAAATTCTTTGATGAGTAATCGCAACCTGAGTCCGACTGTAATCTTCAGAACCTTCTACAGCTTTCCAATTGGCAGCTGCTGCTTCTGGACTAGCACTAAAGTCTTCAATATTTAATGCACTCGGAATTTGCGCATCCAATAAAGTATGATTAACAAAGACTGTCAATATATCTTTATCATAATTTGCCTGAGCAAAACCAGAAATAATTTGTCTTTGATAATTGTTGTTATCTCTAAAGCCATCACTTTTCAATACATCATTGTTAAGTGAAAAAACAATCCCATCTTTTGCATAGTTATAGTTGATGTTGTTATGGATCGTTCCAAATGAACCATAACTACTTGTGTTACTCACTGAATTATTCGACCTATCGTGACCATAAGTTCGGTAATGAATCACACCACCTAGACCAGCTCCGAATCTTGGCATCGTAGGTCCTTTATAAATTTTGACCGCATCAATAATAGCAAGATTGATGTCTTCAAGATTTGTTTGCCCAATCCCTGAAGTAAGTGGAATGTCATTTAGGTATGCCTTTATTTTGGTCGTAGAAAATGGCGATCGACTGCCTATACCTCGTACGGTTAGTCTGTTTGTATTGGCAGCACCATTGTGCATAAACAAACCTGGACTCGGATTATAAATGGTAGATGGGTTCAGTAAATTTACCTTAGCAATATTAATTTTTTCAATGGATTGAAAACCAAATCCATTTGTATATTTTTCCGGAATGAAAATAGGGCAGTTGGTAACTAAATTGGGTCCAAGTTTTAAATCGACCGTATTATATATATTAGGTCTGAGGATTAGGGTAGTGTCCATATAACCAACATAGCTTATTGTTACCTCAAGTGGATCCTCCCTATTAATATTAAACTCACCATTTACATCAGTGATAGTGCCTTCTTCAGTGCCTACAAATAAGATTGAAGCGCCAACAGCTCCATCTCCTTCGGGGTATACCACCTTTCCGCTTATTTGCGCTTTCGCAAATGTTTGAACTGCTACTACAAATGCCAACACAATAAATATTCTATTCATAACACAAATATCATGGTTTTCTAAGATATATAGAGAGTAGGCTTGTTATTAAGAAATAGTTGCGTATCTGATCCAATTAGAATTCAATTAATGCTTGAACATGACTTTTTTCAAATTTTTTCTGTCATCTATCTTACAGAAAGCATACTCAAAATTAAAAATATGTAGAGTTGCTGTAGAGCTTATGTAAAAGCTTTGTAAAACGGCTGTCAGATAGGTGTCAAAAACCAAACTCCAATAAAAATCTGCCCTATTTTAGTATCATGTTTGAACGCAAACAGTCACTCTGGAAACTTAGGTATTTGATACCCTTTTATGGATTTGTTTACACTTATTTTATTTAAAAACATTACTATGAAACCTAATTTTCTAAACAAAAGAATACCGGTTATCAAGCCGTTAATTCTTTTATTTTTTTGTACGAACATGGTGTTCACCTACGCTAACATGCCAGTAATGGCGGGTGATGAGGATATAACCATAACATTGGCGGAAGAATCAAAAGCGTTGATTAAGATGTTCTCCGTTAATGACCAAACGAACCAGGTTGACATAGTGACAAACAAAGAAATTGTATCTATCCAAGTAGTTGATGACTCGGGAGAAATAATTTACTTTTTACCTGTTGTAGGCTCTGATGAGCTGAATGTTGGAACTTCTCTTTTTGAAAAGGGGGCCTATTATATTAGGCTCGTTTTTGAAGGCGAGAACTCTCATATTTCAGCCCGTATAGACAAAAAATAGCAGTTTTAATTTGCGTTAGAAACATATTTATCGGCTCTCGTACGTACGAGAGCCTTTTTTTTGGCTCAATTTTGGTATTAAAGATTCTGATAATATGTTTTATTAGTAAATCAGAATGTTTATGTACCCAAATCAGCTAAAACTAAGAAGCATCTTGCCATTTTTATTAATGTCATTGTTTCTTGGTGGATCGACCTACCCACATTTCCCCGATACCGATGTGGCTGGTGGAATTGAATTTAAGATGGAAACGACAGATTCCAGAATGACGGCTTTGGTTAGATCAATGAGCTTCAACAAAGAAAGCAAGCAAATTGACATCAAAACGGCAAAAACAATTCTGAACGTAGAATTTCTTGATGAAAATATGGAAATGATATTTACAGTTCCTGTAGGTACAACTTCATTAAACATCGGCGTGAATTCTTATCCTAGAGGAGTGTACTATTTGAAACTTTTACTTGAAGATGAAAACAATTTCATCTCAACAAAAGTGATCAAAGATTTTTAAAGATTTTTAAAAATTAACTCCACTAGTACATGGAAGGTTAAAAATTAAAGATTTGAGGTTGAAGACGGTATTAACCCCGTACCTTGAATTAGAGCATCTTTAATTTTTAATCTTTTCCTTTTTTATAACTGTATGTGCCTCTTCATTCCAAAACCAATATTGAAAATATTTGATCCTGGTGCTAAATCAGTTCCAAGTACAGGGAAAAATGAATACCCCAAAGCAAGCTTTGTTCTCTGATTCATGAAATATTCAATTCCTATTGTTGCCCCAACAAAATGAGTTTCCGTAACATCTTGATAAATATACTTTGGCTCAAAAAAAGCGGCCCACTCATCTTGGTGGAAAGATAGTATAGAAGAAATATGTGGCCTGATGATGACTGGGTTTTCGGCTCCATCAATATCACCAACCTGCACATCAACTCCAGGCAACACAGATAATGCAAACGAACTTTCCTGATCACCTACCAATTGAAACTTTGGATTCACATAAATATTCCCTGAGGAATTCAAAGAAAAATTTGCATCAATCCTATCCGTAAAACCATAGTTCATCTGAAATCCCAATACAGGCAATGCCACTCCTCCCAAATCAGGACTACCTACTTCATTTACACCATATGCTGTAATGTATCCGCCTACCTCCATATTGCCATCACCTACTGTTCTACCAGTATCGAGACGGGTGAGTTGTGCGCAGGATGTCAAGAATAATAATAGAACAAGGCTTAGATAGATTGTAGATTTCATAATTTGAAGTGTTTATAATCAAAAGTAAAAAGAAAATAGACTATAGAACTCAAAGAAATAATAATTAACCTCAAGTCTTTCGTATCAAGTCTTTCGTCTCAAGTCTTCAAAAATTCTCTTCAAATTTGATATTAACTTCACTACTCTAAACCTTACCATAAATAATATGTTACATTTATAAGCTAATAAGGAAATTTGTCCAGGTCGATACTGAATAAAATAAAAGATCCCATTTCTGGGGAATTGCAAGAATTCGAAAGCCATTTTCGAAATGCAATGAAGTCCAATGTGCCGCTTCTCGACAAAATCATGCATTACATTGTACAAAAGAAAGGCAAACAGGTAAGACCTATGCTCGTATTTCTTTGCGCAAAAACCTGCGGAGAAATAAACAGCTCAACTTATACTGCCGCATCCCTAATCGAATTAGTCCATACCGCTTCACTTGTACACGATGATGTGGTAGATGATTCAACCATGAGGCGTGGTGCATTTTCAATCAATGCGTTATGGAAAAATAAGATTGCTGTAATCGTTGGTGATTACCTACTTACCAAAGGTCTATTTATTGCACTAGATAATGATGAATTCGAGCAGCTAAAAATATTAAGCAGGGCAGTACAAGAAATAACAGAAGGAGAAATGCTCCAGATGGAAAAGGCAAGGCGATTAGATATAAAAGAAGATATATACTTTGATATCATCAAACAAAAAACTGCTTCTCTGATGGCAGCCTCTTGCAAAGCCGGTGCAGTGTCCTCCTCAGATGACCCGAAGGTAATAGAGGCCATGCATTTATTCGGCGAAGAAATAGGAATTGCTTTCCAAATCAAGGACGATATATTTGATTACGGTACCAACTTTATTGGCAAGCCAAGAGGCATTGATATCAAAGAAAAAAAGATGACTCTCCCTCTGATCCATGCATTGAATCATGCGGATCCTTCAATCAGAAAAAAATACATTCGCTACATAAAAAAGGATTCAAAGAACAAAGCAAAAGTAAAAGAGATTATCGACTATGTCGTTCAGTCGGGCGGCATAGAATACGCCCAAGAAAAAATGATGGAGTACAAAAATTCAGCCATCAGTCGCATAGAATTCATCCCCAATTCCCCCGCCAAAGAATCTTTGCTAGCTCTAGTAGACTACATCGTAGAAAGAAACATGTAATTTTTAAGATTTGACATTTGACATTTGACAATTGCAATCCAACCTCTGACCTCTGAAGTCTGAAATCTGACCTCTCCTCAATATCCTTTCTCCACAGAAGCCTCATTCAAAACCTCCTCTCCTTTAAGATACCTCCGTATATTTTCAAACACCTGTTCTCTAGCAGTCTTAATATTGGTAATGCTAGCAATATGCGGGGTGAGAACTATTTTTTCATTACTCCAAAATGGATGTTCTTTTGGCAACGGCTCTTGGTGAAATACATCAAGAGCAGCGCCCGAAATCAGATCTGCTTCTATAGCTTGTAAGATATCTTCATCTACAACATGTGGTCCTCGACCGACATTAATTAGATATGCTCCCTTCTTTAATTTTTTAATAAATTCCAAATTAATGATACCACGAGTTTCATTTGTCAATGGTAATATATTGATCAGG
>CALHKJ010000373.1 GCA_938033975.1 uncultured Saprospiraceae bacterium
CCTTCCCTATTCACGATGGTGGTGGTATTGAGATATTGTTTTCTCAAGGATAGTTTTTTGGAGACTCCAGACTTCCTGACTCTTACGATCTTCTCTTGTCTAAAATTCTGACATCTAACATCTGACCTCTACACCTACCCTCCACTTACTAAGGCTAGAATCTCTTTGCCGAAACTTTCTAATTTCTTTTGACCGATTCCATTAATTTCTAGGAGTTGCTGTTCGTTACTAGGTAATTCTGCTGCAATGTATTGTAGAGATTTATTGGACAAAATGACATAGGCGGGTACATTTTTTTCTTTGGCCAAATTGTTACGCCATGTTTTGAGGCGTTGAAATAAATCTTGATCCATGCTGCTAATATCCACAGGCAGTTTTTCAATTTTTGGAGGCTTGGCTTTTTTGAATCCTTCAAATTCTGAGAGTGATACTTCTAAGTTCTCGTATAAAACCCTTTCACTTAATGGGGTTGTTTTTAGCCGAGAATAATCTGAAAAATCTAAGTGCAGTACACCTTGATTTATCATCTGGGTCAGATAGTGATTCCAGTGTGCAAGTGGTACATCTCTGCCAACTCCAAAGGTTTTAAGCCTATCTAAACCTCGATTGATCAGCTCAGACCTTGCACTGCCACGTAACAAATCAATCAGCAAGGTACTTGATAGGCTTTGCTTGGCTCTAATGACACCTGAGATTGCCATCTTAGCATAAGTACTGCCGTCAAATATCTTTGGGGGATTGATACAGTTATCACAATGCCCACAGCCTTCCGCGCGGTATTCCCCAAAGTAATTGAGGACAAAGTTAGTCCTACAATTAACAGCACTTGCATATTGCCACATACGATCAAGCTTAGCTCTTTGTACCTTTTTAAAAGTGTCCTCTGCTTCACCCTCATCAATAAATTTTTTCAAATTGATGAAGTCACCCCAACTTGAAAACAACATGGCTTTGGCCGGATCACCATCTCTACCTGCCCGCCCTATTTCTTGATAATACCCTTCAATATTTTTAGGCATATTGTAATGAATGACCCACCTAATATTTGGTTTATCTATACCCATACCAAAGGCAATGGTTGCACAGATAATTTGTACTTCATCATTTTGGAAATTCCTCTGAATTCTAGAGCGGTCTTCACCATTCATCCCTGCATGATAATAAGATGCATTAATCCCTTTGGCCTTAAGTTTTGCTGCAACTGATTCACAGCTTTTTCTAGAAAGGCAATAAATGATTCCTGCTTGGTCTTTTTCTTGTTTTACAAACTCTATAATTTGCTCTATACGCTTCAAGCCAGATCTGGCCTCTACAGAAATATTTTTCCTTTCAAAACTACTGAGAAAAATTTCAGCTTCATCAAGCCCCAATTGTTTTAATATATCTGATTGAGTTGTGCTATCTGCAGTCGCAGTAAGTGCTACGATAGGCACATGAGCAAAGGAGTCCTTTAATGCTTTCAGTTGTATGTATTCTGGTCGAAAATCATTACCCCAAACCGAGACACAATGAGCTTCATCAATTGCAAAGAGAGAGATATTAAAATTGGCTAAGTAATTTAAAAAATCACCTGCCATCAATCGTTCTGGCGAAACATATAATAACTTCAATTCACCATTTCTCATTTTTTGATATATCTCACCAAGCTCAGCTTGACCTACACTGCTATTCAAAGTATCAGCCTCTACTCCTAGCTCCTTCAGGGCAGCTACTTGATCATTCATCAAGGCTATTAAAGGTGAAACAACAATTGTCAATCCTTGAGAAACTATTGCTGGAATCTGATAACACAAAGACTTTCCTCCTCCAGTAGGCATAATCACCAAAGAATCCTTACCATCCAGCACCCGGTTGATTACCTTTTCCTGCTCTAAACGAAATTCTTTGTAACCAAAGACAGTTTCTAAGGCTTGTTGAATTTTTGACTTCATGGACTCAAATATATTGCTTCTACCTTAAATGAGAATTTTTATGGGTAGGTAAACAGTTTTTTGTAGGATATATTTTTTTTTGACGTTTGATTTATGATAAATGACGTTTGATTTTGACTTTTGACATTTGATGTTTGACCTTTGAAATCTAAAGTCTGACCTCTGACCTTCACTCCTTTGTTTGTATAAGCGTATCAAGGATATTTTTAATATTTTCTTTTGCTTCTTCTGGCTCGTCAGACAATAGTGTTTCTAAGATATCCATTTTAGCTTTAGCAATTTTTGTTTCCATCAATCGCTCACGAAAAAAGAGCATAAAAACGAGTATAACAATAACAGAAATTGCAATCCATTTTCTCCAATTTATTTCACGTTTTTCTTTTTCCATTAGTTATTAATATTGATTAGGATATAGGATTTATGACTTTGATGTTTGAATTTTGACTTTTGATGTTTGATTAAGTTTTAGTCTACTCCCAAGACTCTCGGTTCTCGACTCCCGGCTCTCGACTCTAAGCTCTCTGCTCCGACTCTCGACTCCCGACTGTTGACCCTTAATACAGCTTAATCCCTAGTCTTTCGTCTTTCGTCTTCAGTCTTTCGTATATTTACAATAACAAGTTAATGTGAAGAATGAATATAACTGATAAAGATGCTGAAATTTCTAGCACTGATTTAAATTTCAAGATGCCCTTATTGATGTTGGCTATTTTGTTTGTAGGATATATGTTGTTGAATAAAGATAATCAACCAGAACAATTAGGCAATACTGATAAACGAATCGAGACTTTAATTTCTTCCAAAAAATTATTGCTTGATACAAAAGATTATATAAATCAACCTTTTGATCTTAAAAGAGCAAATGCAATTAGTAATACAAAGTGCAAGGAATACAAAAATACGATTCAGAGTATAGTAAAAATTGAAAACAAGACAAATCAAGATTATTATTTTCTCGCTTATGCTTACATGAAGAAAGGGCAACCGAGAAAAGCAAGTGAGAATTTTGCTCAATCTATTTCAATGTCTGACGAATCAGGTCAACTAGTCCTTAGGTCTAGGACTTTGCAAATTATATCCATTATTCAGAGTGGTGATTTCGAAGAAGCAAGGAGACTATATGATGGATTAGAAAAAGATAGCTGGCCTAAAAACAGATTGAAAGCTATCATGGATACATTAAAAAACTAGCAATAAAAAAAGGAGTTGATGTAAGTCAACTCCTTTACGGTTTATATATCAGAATGGTTTGATCTATCTACCACCATTTAAAGAATCTTGTAATTTCTTTAAAGCGGCCCAGTCACCTTTTGCCGCAAGCCCTGCTTGTTGTGGCCAAGTACCTGGATTGTGTGCAGCATACCTACTGCCAGCTCCCAACAAAATCTCTTTTATTGCTGCTGGATTATAAGCAGCAAGTTCAGCGAATGTATTGATCCCTGCAGCATTTAAAATCTCTGAGATCTTAGGACCAATTCCTTCAATCATTTTAAGGTCATCAGGATCGGCATTTACTGATGGAGCTGGGATTACAGCAGGTGCTTCCACAACTTCTTCTTCTACAACTGGTTCTTCAACCACTGGTTCTTCAACTGGAGCTTCAGGTTCTGCAGGCACCTCCTCTTTGGCTTCTACAACTCTTCTTTCTACAATGCCACCCTCTCCTTCTGTTCTAGTTTCATTGACCAAAGTTTTTGATACTTCAACAGTACCAAGTTGCTCCATCATTAATTTCAGTTGATCCATATCAAGAGATTTTACAATCTCAACTTCCTTAACAATTTCGACTGGTATCTCTCTAATTACTTCAACCTCCACTTCTTTGATCACTTCAACAGGGACTTCCTTAATCACCTCTTTAATCACCTCCACTTCTTTGATTACCTCTACAGGAACTTCTTTTATTACCTCTACCTCTTTAATGACATCAACATTATTTGAAACAACCACTTCTTTGATCACTTCAACTTCCTTGAATACTTCAACAGGCACCTCTTTGATCACC
>CALHKJ010000374.1 GCA_938033975.1 uncultured Saprospiraceae bacterium
TAGTCTAGAGGAATGCAAAAAGGTCTGTGCTGGAAAGTCAGCAACCACAGCTAGCGTAGCAAGTGCATCTTTGGTATCAGATGTAGAGGCAACTACAACTGAAAATGGTGCTTCAAAAAAAGAATGTACAAAGACTAAGACAGCATGTGCGGCTTCTGCAGTGAAAGAAACAAAAGTAGCTGCTGCCACAATGGTCAATGAGATTGAGGAAACTCCCGAAACTCAAGCCAAAGCTAAGAAATGCAGCAAGACTTGCACGAAGAAAAAGTAATTAATAGTAGGTGTTGAGAGTATATAAGGTCGCAATTTATTGCGGCCTTTTTTCATTATTCTGTTTTTCTCTACGATAAATTTAGATGAAAGCATCTTTATTTCGATATTAAGGTCGAATGAAGCAATATTCTAAAGAAATACTTGAAAAATATCCTTCGATTTCTGATTTGCAGGAGCGTGCGAAAAGAAGAATTCCAGAGGTAGCTTGGGCATACCTTCAATCCGGGACTGGAGATGAGCTTGGAGTACAAAGAAATAGAGAATCGCTAAATAATATTCTCTTCAACCCTAGATTTTTGAAAGGAGAATTAAATCCAAAGCTTAGTACTACAATTCTTGATCGCCAATTTGACCTCCCCTTTGGAATTGCACCAGTAGGACTTTCAGGCCTTATGTGGCCAGGAGCAGAAATGTTACTTGCCAAAACTGCACTTGAATATAATATACCATATTGCCTAAGTACAGTAGCTACACAAACCCCTGAAATCATAGGCCCAATAAGCAAAACCAATAGTTGGTTTCAATTGTATACCCCACGTAAAAAAGAAATAAGAACAGATATATTAAGAAGAGCAAAAGAAGCAGGATTTACTTGTTTGATTGTTACTGCGGATGTCCCCTATCCAAGTCGAAGAGAAAGAACCAAAAGAGCAGGACTTAAAACTCCTCCCAAACCAACCGCCAAGTTTATTTGGGACGGCATCACTTCACCTGCATGGACGCGCCAAGTCATAAAACACGGATTACCAAAGTTAAAAACGGTGATTCAGTATGCAGAATCCAAACAAGCAACTAAAGTATTTGAAGAATTAAGAGCCGCTTTTGGTGGCACCTTATCATGGGAATATCTAAGCGAGTTGCGTGATGAATGGAAAGGCAAATTCGTTCTAAAAGGTATTACCCATCCTAGAGATGTTGAAAAGGCAATCCAAATTGGCGTAGATGGAATCATAGTTTCAAATCATGGAGCTAGGCAATTTAATGCTATACCTGCTGCAATAGATTTATTAAAACCAATATGTGAGGAATTCAAAGGCAAGACAAGCATCATGTTTGACAGCGGCATAAGATCAGGCTTGGATATCATCAGAGCTTTTTATTACGGAGCAGAATATGTCTTCTTAGGAAGGCCATTTTTAACTGGATTAGCAGCCTTGGGGGATCAAGGTGGAGCTCATGTATGTGAAATATTAAAAGAAGATCTCATTGCCAATATGCATCAGTTGGGAATTGAAGAACTTTCTGAATTAGAAGGAGTGACTTCTTTTGGAGATGAAAGATGAAAGATTTAAGATGAAAGACGAAAGATGAATGACTTATTGGAATCAGAAGGTGTGTGAGTCGAGAACCGAGAGCCGGGAGTCGGGACTGGCTTGTTTTAGGGAAGAATTAAACAATTCCGCAAGAGAGAATTGCAGTCTCGCAGTGAGCGGAGCAAACGGTCTCACAGCGAATAAAAATGAGCGGTCTAAAAGTGAGCATGGGCGAACGGTCTCTAAGCGAACTTTGTGAGCGGTCTCAAAAAAACATTTATGAAAAAATTTATTTTTTGTTTCATCATTTTGCTAATTGGCTCCAATGCGAAGGCCCAAGGAATCGATACAGATCATAGTTCATACCCATATGCCAAGAAGTCATTGGCTGATCTTAGTGAACTACTTGCTATTCCTAATGATGCTCATTTTCCTGATGATATCCTCAAGAACATATATTGGGTTTCACAAAAAATGTCTGAATACCAATTCATATCTCATCGCCTAGAAACTGAGACTGTCCCATTGCTTCTGCTTGAACGGGGAGAATTCGATAACTCAAAAGAAACTGTTTTGTTTTACTTTCATATTGATGGACAACCAGTTGATCCAGACTTCTGGTTTCAGGAAGATCCTTATGGTGCAACTTTAAAAGAAGAGCGAGAAGGTGAAGGATGGGTGCAAATTCCTTGGTCAAACTTAGAGCAAGAATCCCTAAATCCAGAATGGAGAGTTTTTGCTAGATCATCCTCTGATGACAAAGGTCCATTTGTCATGTTTTTAGCTGTGCTTGAGCAAATGAAACAAGAAGGCATAGAATTGCCTTTCAACCTAAAGGTCATCTTGGATTTTGAAGAGGAAATTGGCTCTCCAAGATTGGCTAGTTGTGTTGCGAAAAACAAGGAGAAATTAAAAGCTGATAAGCTTTTAATTTTTGATGGACCAATGCATTCAAGTAATAGACCCACTGTCACTTTGGGAGCAAGGGGAATTGCTATTGCAACTATCAAAGTGCATGGCCCCACCTTTCCTCTACACAGTGGTCATTATGGCAACTATGCTCCAAACCCTGCCCTACGTTTGTCTCAATTGCTAAGTAGTATGAAGGATGAACATGGTAGAGTTCTCATTGATGGATTTTATGATGGAATTGATTTGGATGAAAAAACAATGGCAATATTGAATTCCGTGCCCGATCAGGAAAACCAAGTAAAAGTAAAACTTGGGATAGGTACAATTGATTCTGTTGGCAGTAACTACCAAACCGCCTTACAATACCCATCATTAAATATCAGAGGCTTATCTTCAGCTTGGACCGGTGATGAGGTAAGAACCATAGTGCCTGCGACAGCGACGGCTGAAATAGACATGAGATTGGTAATAGAATCACCACCTGAAAGACAAGTAGAGCTTTTAAGAAAACATATTGAGTCTCAAGGTTATCTCATACTAGATCGAAAACCTACCAGTGAGGAAAGATTCTTAAACACTCACATTTGTGAATTTTATAGCAGAAGAGCTTATGCTGCATTTAGAACAGAATTAGATTCGCCAATTGCAATATGGGCATATGAAGCATTGAAAGAAACCTATGGCGAAGACCCAATTAGGGTTAGAACTTTTGGAGGTAGTCTGCCAGTAACACCATTTATTCAAACCTTAGGCGTACCAGCCATCATTGTTCCAGTTGTAAACAGTGATAACAATCAACATAGTCCTAATGAAAATTTGAGATTAGGAAATTACTTTAATGGAGTTAAGACGATTCATGCTTTGCTGAAGACAGGAGACTAAAGACTGAAGACGAAAGACTTTTTAGGAACCGAGAACCGAGAGCCGAGAGTCGGGACTGGGTTGTTGTAAGGAAGAATTAAACAATTCCGCCAGAGACCTTAAAAGTCTGTCAGTGAGCGAAGCGATCGGTCTCACAGCGAACAAAGTGAGCGGTCTAAAAGTGAGCGAATGCGAACGGTCTCACAGCGAACAAAGTAAGCGGTCTAAAAGAGAGCGCTAGCGAACGACAAAAAAAAACCCACTCACGTTTGAGCAGGTTTATTTTTTTGAATAATTTTCAACACCCTTTGTATAATAGACAGCATATTTGGGCTTGACCCCTACGAGGGTTTGCAATTATTTTTAAATGATTTTATTTAAATATATAAATCGCTAATATCCAGTCAATAAGCTTAGGGGTGAGAATTATTTTATCTTTAAATTATTCTAGATAACAACTTGCAGTAATTGTAAGTACGATCTATTTTGTTGATTTGGCTACAATTAGTCTAATAGTATTAATCAAACTAAATACTTATTACAAGTCCTAAAGTAGGAATAGGGATTCCAACATTATCACCAATTGTTTTCAGTTTGTATCGCTGCAAAGGAATTGGATCAGAAGGATTTTCAATTATACCCTCACCTATTGGCATATTATTCTCATCCAAGGGTCTATCCAATATTAAAGTTTCTGTATCTACGGCACTAGCTGTGGCATTGACTACATCCAGATAAAGGTTTAAGGTCCATTTTTCAAAAAATATCTTTTTATCGACTCTAACATCTACTTGGCTAAATGCGGATTGTCTTTCTGTATTAATTAAATCAAAATTCCTAATGCCCATGTTGTTTCGATCCCAATTTAGCACTAAGGAGGAATCATCGCTATAAGGAGTTATAGGCAGGCCAGTTTGAAACCTCCAGTTTATACCCGCTTCCCAATTGTTTTTGAATCGTTTTCCTAAAGTCAAGTTTATAATATGTCTAGAATCCCAGGAGGTAGGCACATACTCATTACCATCCAAAAATTCACTCCAACCTAAGGTATAAGCAAGAATTCCATAATATCCTTTGAAAAGTCTTTGCTGAAACAACAACTCTATTCCATAAGATCTTCCTTCCGCATCACTCACAACCGGCTCGTTACCAATAACACCAAAGTCACTCCCTAAGTTTGCTATTGAAATTGAGTCCCTCAGTAAGAATGGATAATTGGAATAATTCTTAAGGTAACCTTCTAAGGTTATTCTAGCACTTGAAGATGTGTTCCATTCTAAGCCTGCAACAAAATGATTGGCTTTAATAAAGCTCACATCATTTTCTTTATTTACAAGTATATCATTTTCTCTATAACCTAAAATCGTGTATGCAGGTAATTGATAGAAAGACCCAGCACTAGCATTCAATGAAACTTGTTCATTAACTGAATAAGAAATACTAGCTCTAGGCGAAAGCTGATCCAGTGGATTTGACATATCATCTGAGTATGAATTTCCATCAGCCCTCACCCCAACTGAAAAGATCAACTTGTCCTCTAAGAATTTTCTACTCAACTGTGCGAAACCATAATACTTCCAGAAATCAATATCACTTTGAAAGTTGATATCTTGAGGGCCAGCATTAGTAAATATCTTATTAAAGGTTGAGTTATTGTATTTTACAAACTCTGTTCCTAGGCCAGCCAAATACTTCCAGTCTCCCACTCTTTGATTTGTTTCTACGCGAAATTTATTTTCAATCTCCTGTGATTTATAATCTAGTATGAGATTTTCTTGACTTGACTCATCATTATCTTTGTATTTAATCGTTTGGTTATTCAGCATGTTCCGACTCAAAATAAAACTTGTCGAACCACTATCTCCATATCTTTTATAAACCAATCCATTAGTATAATTCCATTGGGTATTTACCGGAAGGTTAGATAACAAAAATTGCTGAGTCTCTGTTTGATTGGCATCCAGATTTAATTCAAAATCATCTATGGCTCCTATCCCGATAAAATATATCTCCTCCTTATTACTTGGCTTGAATTTAATCTTAGTCTGAAAGTCAGTATAGATTGGAAGGAAAGGTAATTCTAATGCAGTAAATAAAAATTGCAGATAAGAATATCTTGCAGAAAAAAGAAAAGTGGTTTTATCCTTAATGGGACCTTCTAAGGTAATACCTAAATCACTTGCTCCCACTGTTGCATTAAAACCCAATCTATCATCACGCCCATCTTTTTGTTTGAATTGAAACACACTGCTGAGTGCATTACCCCTATTTGCCGGAAAGGCACCAGAATAGAAATCAACCTCTCTTATAAAATCAACATTAATGATTCCATTTGGACCACCACTTGAACCTTGAGTTGCAAAGTGATTTATGTTAGGGATTTCAACATCGTCCAAGTAAAACCTGTTTTCATTTGGAGCTCCTCCACGAATAATTAGATCGTTTCTAAATGAGGCAGAAGAAGTCACACCAGGTAATGATTTAACTACCTGCGAAATATCTCTGTTACCGCCAGGCCTTCTTTTGATTTCAGTTACTCCAATATTACGAAGACTCACTGGAGATTCTTCAGTCTTTCTAAATGCTGAAGCTTTAACAACTACTTCCTTCAATTGACTTGCACTTTCTTCCAAGAGAAAATTTAACTCAGTAGGACGATTCGGAGTAAGTTCAATTTCTTGTTCAACAGCGCTATCATAACCTATGTAACTAACCTCAATAGAATAGATTCCTGGCTCAAGTCCTGTTATCTCATAATAGCCTTCTAAATCGGTATTAGTCCCTATTGTGCTCTCTTGGATAAAAATATTCGCAAATATGACCGGTTCATTATTGACTGCATCCTTTACAAAGCCTTTCACCGTGCAGGTTTGTGAGATTCCTTTACATGCAACAAACAAAAGCAATAAAGACAAGAGTTTCATTTTCAATATCGTAGATTTTGGCTCAAACATAGCATAAAAACAGCATTTCCAGCTATTGGTTTAATTTCTAAGACAATTAGTCATGATACTTGTCTAATAAAACTTTTATTTCGGTTTAAATTGCCAATATTTATAGCAATAAACACTACACAAACCTGATAAACATCAATATGAGATTAGGCAATCTTTTTACAATATTGTCCTTACTTTTTGTCTTGCCGATAGGTCTTATTGCCCAAATCAATCTTAGAGGATCTGTAGTTGACGCAAGTAATGATGAAAGCCTTATCGGAGTTAACATATACATAGATGGTACAGTAAAAGGAACAATCTCTGATACTAATGGCGATTATGAAATCCGAGTGGACAAAACTCCTGCTGTTTTAGTATTCTCATTGTTAGGATACGAGACACAAAAAATAACGGTTGAAAGTTCAACCAATATTCTTGATGTAAGAATGAGTAATGAAGCTCTGTTGGCAAATGAGATTGTGGTATCAGTTTCAAGAATAGAAGAGTCAATTTTAGAGTCTCCTGTTACGGTTGAAAAATTAGATTTATCCACCCTTAAGCAAAGCACTTCCGCAGACTATTATGATGAGATTTCAAGATTGAAAGGAGTATCTCATACCCAAGCATCCCTAACTTTCAACTCCCTCAATGCAAGAGGTTTTGCCGGAAATGGAAATACCCGTTTTTTACAACTACAAGATGGAATTGATAATGCTGCCCCACTTCTAAATTTTCCTACAGGGAATATTGTTGGAATTTCTGATTTAGACATTAAAAATATTGAATTAATTCCCGGAGCGTCTTCTGCTTTGTACGGACCAAATGCTTTTAATGGGATGTTGTTAATGACCAGCAAAAACCCATTTGATTATCAAGGCTTAAGTGCTCAAATTAAAACTGGTGCTACAGATGGAAATACAATTGATCCCATGTATGGTGCAACTATTAGGTATGCCAAATCATTCAAAGATAAATTCGCATTTAAAATTAATGCCTCTACTCTCTGGGCTCAGGATTGGGAAGCAGATGATTATACAAACCAAAGATCAATAAATACATTTGGCGATATTGCTCCAGGCAATGCTGCCTTTGATGGTATCAATTTGTATGGAGACGAAGTAAGATTTGACATCACAGATGCAAATAATATTCCCACAACTTTCACTCGAACAGGTTTGCCAGAACATATTTTGCTAGAAAGTAGAAGAGCAGAAAGTTTTAAATTAGGTGGAGCTCTTCATTATAAAATTAATGACCAACTGGAAAGCAATCTTTCTTATAAATGGGGCTCTGGCTCTTCTGTATATCAAGGAAGCGAAAGATATGCACTAAGAGATTTTACCCAACAGTTTATCAAATGGGAATTAAATGGTCACAAATGGAATGTGAGGGCATATGCATCATTAACGGACGCTGGAGATTCATATAATCTCACAGCCTTAGGTACCTCTCTTTATCATCCCGGCCAGACAAGGTATACCGAGGTGGATTACAATG
>CALHKJ010000375.1 GCA_938033975.1 uncultured Saprospiraceae bacterium
TTGCTTGCTTTTTGATCATTTTTAATTACAATTGAATGTTTATCATTTATAAATTGACATTTTCATTTCTATGCATCGAGACAATCCTTATTACTCTTCTTGAGGATTTGTTTTCTAGCTCTCACTACTTGGATAATAATCACTAGCATATTGATATTGATGATAGCCTTGTCCTAAGTGGTCACCAACAATATTGAAATAACAATCTTCATTTTCACCGAATGGTAAGATAATTAATGGTTTTTGTAAATCGATTTTTTTAATGCTAAATCCTTCTGGTAAAACAACATTCAAATTGGGGGCTCCTGTCTCAGTAGCGTGCATAGCATAGAGATTACCTTCGTTGTCTGAGATTTGATAAATTTCATTTTCAAAGACTACGGCTTGGCATTTTTTGATGGTCTTGACGACCAAATGACCTTCTTCAGGCTTGAGTAAATTTGTTTTGGCTGGAATATAATCTACCGCCAAAGGGTTAGCAAGTTTTGTCCAAGAGTAACCTTTGTATTGGATTTGCGTTTTACACGCAGCGCCTTGACAATTGGAAGGCGCATCTGGTGAACGAAGGAATACCGTTTTGTCAATCATTATATGGCGGTCTATGTTTTTTTTCCATGGCAAACGAGGTTTAAAATCGTCCCATTCATTTCTAGGGATAGGATTGTCACCAACACCTATGACCACTAAATTCTCTTTTATATTAATTAACTCAGTTGCAAAACCTACTTCCTGCCATTGGATATTCTTTGGCAGTTCAAAAGCTGGTTTGGTTTTATACTTAATACCAGCTTCTGCAGCAGATTCGAAACCGCAAGAAGTGAACATAAATATTCCGAAAATAAAGTATCCGAATAATGAGCTAATTGATTTCATCTTTATCATGAATAATTTTTATGAGTATTTAATTTTTGAACAATGTATTACCACCTGTTAATTAACATAAATTTCTGTGTAATCATTTGGATAATCCCTTAGGTCAAAAGCGGTATTGGCTTTTACCATGAGTAAAAAACAATTAGTCAAATAAATCCTATGGTATTGATTTAATTAATAAGCTATTAAAATTCTCATTAACAGTGCAAATACCTTTTATTGTTCAGTGTGTCCCCCTTTTGTCCCCCCTCTATTTTTGTTGAAACCTCTTGTTCTAAGTTAAATTTATCTATCCAAAAGACCAATATACATATCTGAAAATTTATGCAATTGGACATTATTGAAAACATTCAAAAAAAATTAACATGAGACATTTAATTATTACAATTCTAGTTGTAATTATCTATCCAACAATTATTCAAGCACAAGAAAATTTTGGTTTATCTGTAGAAAGTGGATCAGATATTTCAATAGCTGGTAATACTGGCTTTGGATATATTGGCCAATTCGATGGTTTGCATTTGACTTTCGATGGCAACGAGATACAAGGACAAAACGGTACCAATTGGGAGGACCTGTTAATAAATTATTGGGGTGGTGATATAAAACTAGCTACTCGATCAACAAGCACAGGCAGCTTTAATGCCTGCAATCTTTTATATGTGAATCGTAGTAGAGAAAGTGTTGGAATTGGCATTGGAGAACCTCTATATAAACTAGATGTCAATGGAGACGGAAGTAAATCTCTAGACTACATCAGCTTGATCCCTATTTTGACCAAAGCCATTCAAGAACAGCAAGAGATTATTGACAAGCAACAAAGTATTATTAACAAACAACAAAAAAAGATGGATGCCTACGACAATGAATTGGCAGAGATGAGAGCTGAATTGAAAATAATAAAAGATATGTTGAAGGACGAGAATTAGTCAGTGATGTCGGAATTGGAATCGATTGAGATATCGGTTCCTGATTCCACCATCTCGGCTCCCGACTCTCGGCTCTCAACTCTCGACTCCCAACTACCCAGCCAATTTCAATATAAAATATCGTTCAATTTCTTCTAGTATATTGATGATGTCTTCATATTGGATTTCTTCCATGTTGTTAAAATCCATAAGACGATGATTCCAAACTTTGTTGGGATACTTTTCAGCGATTAAATGCCTTAACTTTTGTAGTGCTGCATTTCTATGATTGTATCTTTCTTCTACTTCTAATGACCCGATCCTGATGGCACAATACAAACTATATTTTTTATTCGAAATGTCATCTGCGCAATTTCTATCATCCTCTTTGTTCCAGTACATTTCTTCTGACAAAAGATCTTTTGCTAATCTTATTATTTTTAAATCAGCTTCTGTTACAGGAACTATTGGGTCATTGTCAACGGTAAAGGATATTGATTGACTTCTAATTTCTAAATTGTCGAATGTTATGTAATTACTTCTGAATCGAAACATGATTTGATCATAACCAGCTCGATTAGTAATCGTGAATTCTGTTGGTACTGTAAATTTATTCTTAAAATTAATCGTACCAATTCTAGGGAACTGCCCAAAAAAAGAACTACTATCTAATTCTGTATAACTTGAATCTAATTCAATTTCAAAGCCCGCATAATATATATTTTCACAAGTACCAACCAATTTGTTGTTTTGTATAAACAGTTCTCCTTTATCTTGCCCAAATAGTAAATTTGTTCCAGATAGAAAAAGTAGTAGAAAAGTGATGCGAATAATGTTATTAATTTTTACCTATTTGCGCTAAGCATATAATCAAATCCATCGGTTCCCACATCTCAGTTCCCACCTCTCTGCTCCCGGCTCTCTGCTCCCGGCTCTCGACTCCCGACTCCCGATTCCCTCTCGGTTCCCCCTAAAACTTCACAAAAGATTTAAAATAACTTGCCTTGTTTCTATGACTTATTTCTATAAAATATATTCCATTACTAAAAGAAGCAACATCAATTTCCATGTCACTTGGTGTAATAGCAGCATCAGTAAAAACGACATCTCCAGTTGAATCATAAATTCTAATTTTTTCTATTTCTCTTTCTTCTGATTCTATAAACAGTAAATCATTCGTTGGGTTTGGATAAACTTTTAGTTGACTCAAATCGACATCTTTAATATCTACCAACTCATCACAAATGTTCGACTCAGGGTAATTAAAACTTCCATTACTATAGCAACTGAATGAATTTGTGCCTCCTCCTATCAGGAGACATCCATCCATATTCCACAATAAGTATTCATTTCCAATTTGGCCAACACCTTCTAAGATTTCCACATACTCTGTATTAATTATATTTGAATCTAGCAAGCATAACTTTTGTAAATGCCATTTTTTATGATCAACCCCATCTATGCTTTCTATTGTTATGCTGTCTGTAACTAATTTGACATTGCCATCATAATCAAAATTCAAATCCAATGTGTCTCCTTCTTCCATTGAGAAATCTAAAATTAGCCTGTCATTTACAAAAACAGAATCATCTGTAATGAGCATTGTTCCAATTATCTGAGATCCTTGAACGGTTGAGTTTTGTGGGAAGAATTCTGTTCTTGAATAGGTTCTTCTTAGTATCTTTTGATTTGTTCCATTCACCAGAGTATCTCCTTCGACAAATATCATATCCCATCCAAATCCATTTCCATTATGGTGTTCGTGGCTATAATTCCAATGCGATCCTATAGCACCAAACTCTATTTGTCCTATTAAGTGATCAATAGGATATACCATAAATAGTAGAGCAATTAGAAGAAGCTTTGAGTCCATGTTTAATTCTTTTTGTTGTTAATAATGATTCTGAGGTAGTTGACGATAACAAAATACAATTAGTAATCCACTAAGACAACAATAAAAAAACCTTCAAGTAATCTTGAAGATAGTTGGATTGAATTAAACTATAAATATTAACTTAAATGTAATCTTTGCATAATTCAGTTTTATCATGAGACGAACTTCTATATTGCTCCTCCTTTTGTTCTTATTCAAGCTTCCCATTTCTGCGCAAAACTTGAACACGCTAAGCATTGAATCTCCAGTAAACATTGCGGGAGAATATCCCATCATTGGTGCAAATTTTGGTCAGCAAACTATTGACTCCATTGTAGGAAAAATTGTAATTGGAACTGATGCAATAAGTCCGGAGCTGGATGGTTGTACTGAACTCACCAATAATGTTGAGGGGAGTATCTGTATCCTGGATAGAGGTGCATGTGCATTTGACCAAAAAGTTTTGAATGCTCAAAATGCGGGGGCGATTGCAGTAATTATCTGTCAAAATACAGACGAAAAAACTTTCTTAATGTATGGGACAAATTATTCTGAAGACATCAATATTTATGCTGGGATGATTTCTAAGCTTCACTGTGATAGCATAAAAATGGAAATCGAAAATCATGATATCAATATCAAATTACATTTCGTTGTGCCGCCATGTGTAAATGCATTTGGGCCTGATGTTGTATGGGGAGAAAATGGAGAAGGTGAGTTTGATGGTGGACTTGGCGATTGGATTGCAGAAGATTCATTGGGAGGGGAAGATACATTCACCTATTCCGAATATGGTATAAATCAAGGAGTAGTAAGTCCAGGTGGATATTCAATTCAATCCTCAACGGTGTGCAATGGAGTAGCCAGTATGGATTTTGATTTTTATACCACCAATGGAGACCCAGAAATATTAGAAAACCTAACATCACCTTTCCAAACTTATTCAGGCTACTTGACTTCTCCAAGCATCGACTTATCTGATGTTGAAAATCCTGTTGTGCATTTCCAACAACTTCAAGCAAGATTTGATGGCTATTATAGTTTTCAATATTCCATAGACAATGGATTGAATTGGTCAGAGGAAATAGACATAGATACTGAAAACTTCATCCTTCCTACAGCAACCTTTGTTGAGACTGAAGAAAAATTTATCGAGATACCTGAAGCGGCTTTTCAATCTGAAGTAAAAATTAGATTCTCTTATCACCAGGTTGCTTTTTATGTTTGGATGCTAGACGATATCTATATTTCTGGAAATAGAGTGTCAAGTACAACAGAACAAAAAATTGGTAACACATTGAGCTTATCACCCAATCCCTCTAATGGTAATTTTTCAATCAAAATTGACCACGAAATTAATTTTCCCATCGATCTCTTTTTTACTTCTTTGGCTA
>CALHKJ010000376.1 GCA_938033975.1 uncultured Saprospiraceae bacterium
CCTCATAATCAAAACTTGCTTCTGGCACATCAATGATTGTGATAATTGACTCCTCAATAAGCTCAACCTCATGTGCCGGATTCTCTAAGGTGAGTCTAATGTCATATTCACCAGGATTTAAATAAGTGAATATTGGATTCTCTTGCGTAGATGTCCCCTCTATCGAGCCTGGAGAAGACCAAAGTATACTTGTATAATTTGTTGGACTTTGATTGTCTATTGAAATAGTAAAAGGCGCACATCCCATTGTTTCTGAAATAGTAAATTCTGGCCTTGGCCTATTGTAAACTTCTATGACAAAACTCGTATCAAGTTCTATGCAATTATTGGCAAACTGCATGGTAACATCATAGCTACCTTCTCCCGGAAATTGATGCACTGGTGATTCTACAAAACTTTGTGTTCCATCTCCAAAGTCCCAAAAGTAATCACCAGGAATCGAATTGGTATAATTAAATCTTACTTGGCTTGGATCTGAGGCTAGAACTAAAGTATTTTCGATTTCGAAAGGCTCAGCAGCATCAACTTGAATATAATTTTCTATGATTAGCTCATCGTTAGTTGAAGGATTTTCTACCAATAAAATAACATCGTACACCCCTGGCTCATTATAGAATATCATTGGATTCACCTCTGTCGATGTAGAAGGAATTCCTCCAGGAAAGGACCATTGATAACTACTATTGGTCATAGTAGATGAATTTTCAAATTGCACAAATTCTCCTTGGCAAAAAGAGGTAATATCGGCACTAAAACCTGCTGAGGCTAATTGATCTATTGTGACTGTTTGCGAAAATGTGCCAGCCCCACAATCATTGAATGCAGTTAAGCTTACCAAGTAATCTCCATTGGTAGGATATTCATGGCTAGGATTAAATGCAGTACTGCTTGTACCATCGCCAAAAGACCAAAGAACGCTGCTGGCATTGCTAACCATAGCATTGAAATTTACTGATAGTACATTTGTGGTATATTCAAAATCGACAACAGGTGCGGCGCCAATAACCAAATGATTTTGCAAGAACTCAGAATCAGTTCCTGCAGGATTGCTTACCTGAATGGAAACAGAATAAAGTCCAGGCGTTTCAATAAAAAACAATGGATTTGGTTGATCAGAAGTATAGCTTTCTGGACCAGTAATTTCCCATGAATAATCTGAAATATTATCAGAGTAATTTGTTTGGAAAGTAATTAGCTCATTTACACAATGTTCTCTCTCACCAGGATTAATACTGACTGATGGTAAATCAAATATAGTTATTGTTCTTGTTGTCTGATCCATTCCACATGGACCCTGCGCCAATAGTGTAACATCATAGACTCCTTCCGATTGATAGGTATGATTAGGATTGGCTAGCGAGCTAGTCGCACCGTCTCCAAAATCCCAGAAATAATCATCTGAAAACTGGCTTGAATTATCAAAGCTATAATCCATACCAATATGATTGAAATCAAATTCAGCCACAGGTTCTCCATCCACTCTTATAAAATCTTCATACACTTCTGTAACAGTAGATAAGGAATTACTTACTGTCACAATTACATCGTACAATCCAGGCTCTGAATAACTCACTGAAGGATTTGCATTATTGGAAGTAGCAGGACTAGCACCAGGTAATTCCCAGCTATAAGAAGTCGCATTTTCACTTAAACTTGAGAACGTTACATTAAATGGAGCACAGCCTTCAGCAGAAGAAACAGAAATTCCCCCCTCTGCGAATCCACTAATAGTTATATTTTTTTGAAATGTATCAGAACCACAATCATTAGTCACAGTCAGTGTAACTGTATAGTTTCCATTTTCAGAATAACTATAAGTTGGACTATTTGAATTTGAAGTATCACCATTGCCAAAATCCCATAACACTGAATCAAAAATCAAAGATGTATTTGTAAATTGAACTATTGAACCATCAATATTCTCTTCGAAAGAAGCAATAGGCTGAGGGTCAACCGTGATAAGATTTTGTTTGAGTTCCACATCAAAACCATCTTCATTTGATACTTGCAAACTAACATCAAATACTCCTGGCTGTTGATATACAACTTGAGGATTTGCTAAGGTAGATGTTGAAGGTGTTGCACCTTGAAGCTGCCAGAAAAAATCGGTAGGATTGTGCAGCGACTGATTTATATAGTTTACTGTCAATGGTGCACAACCTACCGTGGTATTTTGAGTAAAGGCAGCTTCTGGGCCAATGCTTATATTAACCGTCATTTCTCTAGTTGATGAACCACATTCATTGCTTGCTGTAGCAACTACCGTATAACTTGCTCCATCATCGTAGGTATGTGTTGGATTTTGAAGATTTGAGGCAGAGCCATCACCAAATTCCCAAAACCATGAACTTGCATTATTACTGTTTCCAAAAAACTCAAAGGTATTTCCAGAAGGATTAGAAGATGAGATTGTTATGCTCGGTTCATCCTTTATTTCTATAAGATTAATCTTTGTTTCTGTGTTTGTTCCTTCAGAATTAGTAACGGTGAGACTTACATTATAAACGCCAGGAAATGGATATTGGATAATAGGGTTTTCACTTGTTGACACAATAGGATTGCCTCCTTCAAATTCCCAAAAGTAGCTGGTAGGTGCACCACTAGATTCATTTTCGAAAAGAACAACTCCTGAAACACATTCATCTATATATTCGAAAGAAAAATCAGCTGTTGGAACTTGCCCTACATTTCCATTTCCATTATCTGACTCACAAATGGTTAAACATTCTGCTGCAGCTATATTTTCTCGGATAAAGTTGCCAGGAATGGCTCCAAAACCATTATTAAAATCTATTCCGGCTCCAGTCAAATGACAATAACTCATGATTGTACCTCCATTAGTAGGTGCAGGACCAGGACTGCAATTACCCTCTGGTGGAGAACAATTATCCAAAGGCCCTTGCGGCCAGTTACAACTATGTGTGTGATAGGCCCCAAGATTATGTCCAATCTCATGAGCCAAAACATTGATCGTCCAGGAGTAATTTGGTAAGGCACTAAATGAATTGGTAATGTTGCTAAAACCGTAAGCGGCAGAAGAACACAATGCTCCAAGAAAAGCGATACCACCAATATTACCAGGATTGGTAGATATCAGATGGGC
>CALHKJ010000377.1 GCA_938033975.1 uncultured Saprospiraceae bacterium
TGAATACATAGGAGAAGGAAATATTGCCCTAAGAGATGAAGCAAGGAGAAAAACGGAAGTACTACTATCTCTAGAAATAGGCGGAACTTTATTTGATCCAGACATCAACTTTGATTTAACCTTCCCGGATTTGCAAGGTGAACTAAAGTCTTATGCCTCCAACAAGATGCGTATTCTTCGTACCAACCCAACAGAGCTGAATGATCAGGTAGCGGGTTTACTATTGTTTGGTAGTTTTTTGCCTGCTGATAGCCCATTTGCATCATTAAATGGAGGGGATATATTGGCTCAAACCGGTTATCACACTTTAAGTGAATTTGTTTCTAGTCAACTTTCCTTTCTTTTATCAGGTTTGTTTGAAGAAGCTCTAATTGATAATAACCTTTTGTCAGGTTTTGATTTTGATATCGGAATTTATAAAAATTCAAGCTTGCTTGAAGGTGGTAATTCTGGTGCAATTGCTCCTGATGAATTTGAGTTGGTTCTAAAGCCTCAGTTTAAGAATGACAGAATCACTGCGGATTTAGGTACATCATATGTGCGGCAATCAGAATTTGCATTGGATATAGGTGATTATCAATTCTATGATTTTAAAGTTGAGTATGCGATCACAGCAGATAGAAGATTGAAAGCCAGAGTATATTCTAAGAATGATTACGATGTTGTTACAAGACTTAGAGAATATGAGTTTGGCGCTGGTATTCGATACAGTAAAGAGTTTGGAACACTGGCTGAGCTAAAAGAAATCTTCAAAGAAGAAATTAAGGCAGACATCAATCGATTCCAGAAAGAAGGAAATTAAAGTTTAGAAGTTTTACTTCTCAAAAGGTGATCTGCAACAACTAAGGCAGCCATCGCTTCTACAATTGGAACTGCTCTTGGTAGGACACATGGATCATGTCTCCCTTTTCCTTCGACTTTTACCTTTTCGTTACTTTGATCTATGGATTCTTGATCTTGCATAATTGTTGCGACCGGCTTAAATGCAACATTAAAATAAATTGGCATTCCATTGCTGATACCTCCTTGTATACCACCAGAGTAATTTGTTCTTGTTTGAATTTTATCATTTTCAAAGTAGAACTCATCATTATGCTCTGAACCTTTCATTTTAGTCCCTTCAAATCCTGAACCATATTCGAAACCTTTCGCAGCATTGATACTCATCATTGCTTTCGCTAAATCTGCATGAAGTTTATCAAAAACTGGTTCTCCAATGCCAGGAGGAACATTTTCAATTTGACATGAAACAACACCGCCAATTGTATCACCTTGTTTTCTAATATCTCGAATCAGGTTTTCCATTTGCTGCGCCATCACTAAGTCAGGGCATCGAACTGGATTCTTTTCAATATTTGGAATTAATTTGGGAGTCAACTTGTCACTCCATTCTAAGTTTCCAACCCTTGAAACATAGGCAGTTAAAGAAATACCATAATGCTTTAACAATAACTTTGCAATAGCACCAGCAGCCACTCGCGCAACCGTTTCTCTAGCTGAAGATCTTCCTCCACCCCGATAATCCCTTAGACCATATTTGGTCTGATATGTATAATCTGCATGAGAAGGTCTGAATTTGGTCGCTATATGACTGTAATCCTTAGATTTCTGATTGGTATTTTCAATGACAATACCAATAGGAGTACCAATACTTTTCCCTTCAAAAACCCCTGATAAGATCTTTGCTTGATCTGGTTCTTTTCTTTGGGTGACAATGGCAGATTGGCCGGGCCGACGCTTTCTGAGCTCTTCATTGATAAAATCAATATTAATGTCCAGACCAGCTGGACATCCATCTATAACGACTCCTAATGCATGACCATGGGACTCTCCAAAGCTGCTAATTCTGAATATTTCTCCAAAGCTATTGTTTGCCATTGCGCAAAGGTATTCAATTATTGAATTGTCAGCTAATATTATTAGGCTTTGATGTATGAGTTTTTCTTTCTTTAGGGCTTACACTTGAGAAAATATTTTAATTTTACACCCATGGTTAATTATATCTCCATTTTAGATTTTGGATCCCAGTATACACAGTTAATTGCTCGAAGAATCAGAGAAATGGATGTATACGCCGAAATTATTCCTTTCAACAAATTACCTGACCTCGACGATGAGAACCTGAAAGGAGTAATATTATCTGGTAGTCCTTTCTCTGTTACAGCAGAAAATGCACTTCATCCTGACCTTAAATCAATAGTTAATAAAAAACCGGTGCTAGGCATTTGCTATGGTGCTCAATATCTCACAAACTATTTTGGTGGTGTTGTGGCGAGTTCAGACAAAAGAGAATATGGTCCAGCAACTCTTCAGTTGGTTAATGATTCTCCCTTACTTTCAGGAATTGATCCAGATTCCCAAATTTGGATGTCACATGCAGATAGTATTGTTACTCCTGCTCCATCTTTTGAGGTTGTAGCAAATACTTCAACCATTCCTGTGGCTGCTTTTCAAGGGAAACCAGGTGAGTTCACACATCCGGTAATGGGAGTACAGTTTCACCCTGAGGTAACACATAGTGTAGAAGGCAAAAAAATCCTAAGAAATTTTGTATTGGAAATGTGCCAATGCAATCAAGAATGGAGCCCAAAGTCATTCATCGAAAAAACAGTAGATGAATTGAAAACAAAAATTGGTGATGATAAGGTGATTATTGGATTATCTGGTGGAGTTGACTCAACTGTTGCGGCCACCTTATTGCAGCAAGCAATAGGAAGCAATCTGTACGCAATTTTCATCAACAATGGTTTATTGAGAAAAAATGAATTTGAAGAAGTGATTGAGTCTTATCAAAGCATGAATCTGAATCTAATTCCTGTAGATGCAAGCCTAGACTTTTTAAGTGAATTAGATGGTGTTTCCGATCCAGAAAAGAAAAGAAAAATTATTGGAAGAGTATTTATTGAGGTATTTGAAAGAGAAGCTAAGAAATTGGAAAATGTGAAATACCTTGCCCAAGGAACAATTTATCCAGATGTGATTGAATCATTATCTGTAGTTGGCCCATCAGTAACGATAAAATCCCATCACAATGTTGGTGGACTACCTGATCTCTTAGATCTGGAAATAGTAGAACCTCTAAGGATGTTATTTAAAGATGAGGTAAGAAGAGTAGGGACAAGCTTAGGTATCAAGAAAGAACTTATTGGAAGACATCCATTTCCAGGCCCAGGTTTATCAATTCGTATTTTAGGTCCAATTAGTCAAGAAAGAGTAGAGTTGCTACAACTTGCAGATAAAATCTACATTGATCATCTCAAGTCTTCTGGTCAATATGATAAGGTTTGGCAGGCTGGTGCAATATTACTACCTGTTAAGTCCGTTGGAGTAATGGGAGACGAACGAACATATGAGTTTACAATAGCTTTGAGAGCTGTCGTCTCTGAAGATGGCATGACTGCCAAGTGGGCTGAACTTCCATATGACTTACTTGCTGATATTTCTAATGATATAATTAATAAAGTAAAAGGTATAAATCGAGTCGTATATGACATCAGTACAAAACCTCCAGCAACAATTGAGTGGGAATAGAATATTTCTCTTTCTTTTCTTATCCATTTTTTTAGTTAGCTCTTGTAAGACTAAGAAGACAGTTGTTGATAACAGAGGTAAAACACAAACAACAGTACCATCTACTAGACCGGGTCCAAAGTCTAAAGTAGATACCATTCGATGGACTGAGACAATACTTGAAAATGAAGATGTTGCTGTAATCGATGAACCAGTCGAATATAAATCCAATTATAAAATTGCACTACTTATTCCTTTTGAAAGTAATAGGTACGAACCTAGGCAATTCCAAATTCCTGAAAGTAAAGAAAATCGATTTGCAAATTATTATTCTGGTGTAAAATTAGCTTTGGAAGAATTGGATGCAGAAGGCGCTAATTTTTCTGTTCAAGTGATGGACTCTGGTGTTGGAAATATAAAACCAAAACTTGATCGATTGAAAGATTACGACCTGATTATAGGGCCATATAGCAGAGATCAATTGAAAGAAACTGCTTCATTTTGTAAGAAGAATGAAATAGTGAATGTGTCTCCGTGGCAAGCTTCATCTAGAATCGCTGAAGACAATCCTTATCATATTCAACTAAGACCTAATCAAACGGCTTACTACGATGCGATGGTTATGGATGCTTTGGAAAAATATAATGCTTCACAAATATGGATGGTTGGTCGTGATGATTCAAAAGATAAGGGAAGAATCAATTATTTTCAACAGTCTGCTGCAGCCATTCTTAATAAGCCGAATTCAAAACCGTTAAATGAATATACAGTAGACCTAGATTCATTAATAAATGATGCACTAACCTATGATGAAATTTTTGTTGAAGGGCAAGAAAATGTTTTCCTCTTTCCTCAATGGTCAAGTGAAGACGAACCCTTCTTGTATGATTGTCTAAGGAAATTAGCTATAGAAAAAGGTTTGAATAAGGTAATAGTTTATGGGATGCCTGTGTTGATTGATTCTGATAAAATATCTTATGACTATTTTCAAAATCTTGATATACATGCAACTCGAGCAAAATGGGTAGATAGAAATGATCCAGATGTAAAAGCATTTAGGAAATACTATTTTGAAAGATACAATGCCTTGGCTGAAGATGATGCTTTGGATGGTTATGACATGATGATGTTTATTGGTAAAAACTTGATGAAAGATGGGAAGACTTTTCAGCATAAATTAGATCAGGATCAATCCCGATACCTACAAACTTCGTTTGATATTCAAAAAGTGGTTCTTTCTGAAGAAGAAAGACTCGACAATTTCAATAAAATTGACTATTTCGAAAATCGAAAGTTGGATATTATCCGATTTAGAAAAGATCGGTTGATTAGAGATTAACCAGAAATGATTCTTACAGAAAATAGGCAAAATAAGTTCAAAAGTACCATAGCCAACAGGCAAACTGATGTTACTGTGATTTTGGAAAATGTACATGATCCACATAATATTGGTGCTGTGATGAGATCTTGTGATGCAATTGGAATCAATGAAATTTTTGTGCTGAATACCACAGAACTTACAAAGAAACAAGTATTGCGTTTTGGTAAATCCGCTTCAGGAGCTATTAGGTGGGTGACACTACATTATTTTGACAATAGAGAAGAATGTTTTACTG
>CALHKJ010000378.1 GCA_938033975.1 uncultured Saprospiraceae bacterium
AATGATATGTGGTGACTATTCCAGTATACTTCAACAAATAGCTTCTTTTTGCCAAGATATCTTTCGACTGCATCATTTTCCTTAGTGGACAATGCATTGTCTTTTTGCTTATACATCTGCTTCCTGTAACCATGAATCAGAAAAATGATTTCCCTGTCTACAGATTCTGCATCAATCAAGCGAATAAAGTTTTCTTCAATAGATTTATTTAATAGGCTTAATGATTCGCTATTGTAAGGAATGTTGTGGCTATCAAGAATGGCTTTGTATTCAGTAGGATTTTTTTCATACCAAAGTGCTAGTTTGCCATCCGCCTTTTTCATGCTTTTATCATCAATAAAAATATTGGGATAATAATTACCTTCTCCGTCAACTCTAATTGTTACTGCAGCACAGTCATTGGGTTTTTGCTCAACTCTATCATTCCAATTCTTTTCGCCTAAGGCTACAGAAAACTTATCCCAATTTTGAGAGAAACTTACATTGGCAGTAATGTTAACAAGGGCAACTAAAAACAGTTTTTGGAAATCCAAGGTCATATCAAAAAAGGTGTTATGTTTTTTAATTAAAATGATACTTACGTAAATTAGGAACCAAGCCAGGAAGGGGGATACTGGTGGAATTTGCCTAAAGTAAACTTGGAAAATTTGCACCGAAGCACAAATATAGTTCTTATAACTTTATAGTTCCACTATTATTGTTTTTACTGTCTGCAAAAATACAGATTTTTGATACACATTTTTCCAAAGAATACACTCAACAACTCTTGGGCTTTTTATTCAGAGCAAAAGTATTAAAGAGCTGAATGATTTCACCGAATAGAAATTAACTAATTGGTATTTTGATTAAAAAAAATGAGAACTAGTTCGTTTGGACAAAATCTTTTATCTTCAAAAAAATCGAAGTCATGAATAAATTCTTGTTTTGTTTTCTTTTGATATGTTGCATGGCCTCTATGCTAAATGCTCAAGATACCTTTTCAATTGTAGCTGTTGACCCAAGTACAGGTGAAGTAGGTTCGGCAGGTGCATCTTGTGTTGATGGTGCTGGCTCTATAGGTGGTGTTCAGATTATCAGCAAGTTGATCCCAAATAGAGGAGGGATTAATGGCCAAGCATGGATATGTGTCAATCCTCATATCAATTTAGATTTAGGAATAAACGAAATGATGGATGGTTCAAGTCCAGAAGAAATCATTCAATATTTGATTGACAATGACGGATGCAGTTCGCAAAACTTTAATCCAGAATTTCGTCAATATGGTATTGTAGATTTTGATTCAGATGGTAATCCAAGATCAGCTGGATTTACGGGCTCAAGTGCGGACGAATACAAAGGTCATTTGCTTGGAGATAATTATGCTATTCAAGGAAATATTCTTTTAGGTCCAGAAATTTTAGAACAGATGGAAGCAGGATTTGTAAATACAGAAGGCAGTTTAGCTGAAAAATTAATGGCTGCTATGCAGGGAGCAAATGTTCCTGGCGCTGACTCCCGTTGCATTGAAAGAAACACTTCTTCTACTTCAGCTTTTTTGATGGTAGCCCAAGCTGATGATGAATTCTTACAACCCTCATTATTTTTGAATGTAGCTGAAATGCCAATGGGTGAGGAACCAATTGATTCTCTTCAGACCTTGTTTGATGAGTGGCAACTATCATCTTCCGTTGAATTTGCCATACATGATGATTTCATAATATTTCCCAATCCAACAACCCGTAAAATTCATATTCAAAACAAACAGTTTACTCCCTTTGACCTGGTTGAAGTGTACAATAGTGTAGGACAAGTGGTTATTAGCCATTCTGTTGTTCATAATTCAGATGAGCTCATACATATAGACATGAAAGAACTGCCTATTGGGGCATATGTGGTTAAGATTAAAAGTAAAGAAGAAGTATTAAAGATTGAAAAAGTAATTCGTATATAGTTTTTTAGCTATTAAAGTAAAGCTTAATCAGTCATTCTAAGCTCTGATATCCAACTCTGAAATCTGACCTGTGACCTCTGATATCTGACCACAGCCTTCTGACCTTTATTCTCTCAGAGTTGTTATAGTAAAGACAATTGCTATTGTTGTTGGGCTAAGTGTTTCGTAAAGTTTGAAATTATTGAGGATTTTTAATTTTACAAGAAGCTAAAATGTCACAACGATTAAGTTCACTTTGCCTATTGTCCCTGATTCCATCCTTGGTTTTTGCGCATGGTAGCCATGATAATGCCATCATTTCGGGAGTTATTCATCCTATACTTGGTATCGATCATAACATAGCCATTCTGGCAAGCGGCTTTTTGGGATATTCATTGGATAAAAATAGATGGTTTTTGGCTCCGTTGGCTTTTATTGCAGCGATGATAATTGGAGGTTTCTTAGGTATTGATAACCAAGCGAATTTTTTCGTAGAAAAAATCATCTCATTTTCAGTATTTGGCCTTGGCATATTAATTACCTTCCGCTTAAGAATACCTGTTCTGCTTATTTTTGTTTTACTTTTTGTATTTGGCTTTTTCCATGGTTATGCCCATGGAGCTGAAATGTCTGAAGTACATAATGCTACGATCTATATTCTAGGATATGCAATTGGTTCTATTTTACTTGGAGGCCTTGGTGCTTTCATTGGTAAAATAATTTTGGACAAAAGATTTAGTCACTCCTACTGCCGTTTTGTAGGTGGGATTGTAACTGGCTGTGGCATTATGATGTTATTGGCTTAAGACCTGAGACTGAAGACGAAAGATTGAAGACGAAAGACTTGTAGTAGAGACTTTACAGAATACAAAGAGAGTGTTATCTTTCAATTGATTTTAAATATCATCTATGAATAACTTTAGTTCAATATCTTTTTTGTTACTGATTTCTTTGTTCCTTGCTTGTGCAAGTAAAATAAATGACGAGCTTATGATTCAAGCAGAAAATTCAGCAAAGGTCATCAATGTGGAGTGCACTGGCCAACCAAATAATTATACCTTAAGTGTTACGATTGAAAGCCCAGATACGGGTTGTGATCAATATGCAAATTGGTGGGAGCTTATTAGTCCAGATGGTGAATTAATTTATAGGAGAATTCTTGGTCATAGTCATGTTGATGAGCAACCTTTCACAAGAAGTGGGGGTGTAGTGGCTGTTGGTCCTAGTGATACCATTATTGTAAGGGCACATATGAATAACCTAGGTTACGGAACACAGGTATTTAAAGGTATTGTATTAAATGACGGATTGAAGGCTGATACTTTGGCGGCGGATTTTGCACTCGACTTAGAAACAACAGAGCCATTGCCAGGAGAGTGTCCCTTTTAGTTATTTAATTTTTTCCAATAAATAACTTTGTCATCTCCTTCTTCCCAAAAGTCTCTGATAGTGGCTTCTTTTTGAAAATTTAATTTTTCATAAAATTTTCTAGAGGCTTCAAATTCTTGAGAGCCTGAAGTTTCCACAATCAAAATTCGATGTCCTTTTTCTTTTAGTTCATTTTCAATAAATGTCATCATTTTTTGACCAAGACCTTGGCCTTGGGTTTTCTCGCTCACACCAAGTGCGTAAAGATTGAAAGTACCATTGGTTAACTTTTCTGGTGCACAGAACCCTATTGAAAGGGGAGTTTCGTCTTGGACTGCAGTAAACCAGATATCTGTTGAATTTGGATTAATTAGATAATCAGATATCATGTCATCAAGCATTTCTGAGGGGAATAATTCTAGTGTGTCCAATAAGTCTTTTAGTGAAGCTATGTCTTCTTTAATTACCTTTCTTATTTCTATCATGCAATGATCTATGACTTTAGGATCTCTCCATTTTGATTAATATAATAGTTATTGTAAGTGGTATCTAATTGGGTTTCATCAAAGTTTAAATTTTCTACTTTGGTTATTTCAATATATTGATAATCGTCGCTAATTACAGAATGCCAATAATTTATATCAGAAGAATCATAGATCCCACCCATTAGATTGAGTTGATCAATTTGTGATAATTTATCCTTTGACACAGTAATTAGCTCTATTTCAGGTATAAATTTCCCTTGTTTTGTCATTACTAATTGCAAGTACTTTTCTTTTTCAATAAGAGAAAGTAGTGTTTTATAATTTCTCTCTTCAGTGATTTTTGCTCCTTTGTTGATAATCACTGTTTTATTTTCATGGTCAAGCTTTGGATTGGTCTTGATGATCCTATCCGTTTTGATTTCCTCTTCAGGGAAGATTATCTGATAAACAGATTTAGGGATATTGTTTTCATAATATTGGACAATCTCCATCGGATCTTGGAAAGGTAGACTATCTGAATTTATTTTATTCATACCTTGAAGCTTACAAAATGACTTAAGCGAATCAATTATAATTGAGAACGCCAAAGTTTTGAAATGCTCATTTCTTTCTTTCGTCTTTTTGTTATTTAATTCATGATCAATTATGATTGTATCAAAAGTAATGGACTGAACATTTGATTCATTTTGTTCTTGCTTTTGAATTGATGATGGGGTAGTAACTTGCTCCTTACATCCATACAAGCTTCCAATAACAATTGATATGAGGAACAGTGTTTTCATTAAATTCAAAATCTAGAGGAACAAAATTTTAAGGTACAAAGTATTGCTTATAAACTTACTTGTTTAATTAATTTAAAATGTTGCAGCAAAAAAAAGCTGAGACATCAGTGATATCTCAGCCATTCAAACCTTTATATTAAATACAATCTATAGTGTAATAATGCTTGTTTCTACAAAGTAATCTGTTGAAACGATTACGTTGTATTGACCAGTTTTCAATTGTTCTAAATTGAAAGCCCTTTTAAATTTTCCAAATTTTTGATCACTGAAGTCGTAAACAAGATTACCAGCTTCGTCATAGATCGAAATAGTAATCTCTTCATCCACTAAATCAGCTTCAACAATTACTTTCTCGTCAAGCTCTTTTACAGATGGTCTGTAATAAGCTTGCGTGTAATTAAGATTTAGAGTTTCTTCTGTTATTGTAGCCTCATGCATTTCTACAAAGTTTTCTCCACTTACTGTAATTGAATAAATTCCGCTTGGTAATTTTGCTAAATTGAATTTTACAGCATTATTGTATTTGTTCAATTCTTGATTGAATACAACTTCACCAAAGGCATTCTTAATAGAGAAATTATCTGCTTGGATATATTCACTTGAAGGATTTAGAATAATTACCTTTTCATTTTGGAATACATTCAATGGTGATGCAGAAGGTATATTGCTTGCTGTTAATTGTAGTATTGATACTAAAATGCAAACTGTGATAGACATTAAATTTTTCATGATTTCCTTTTAATAAGGTTATTTAAACAATTTCTTTAATACAAAGATGGTCGTAGAAACAGAATTAAACTATCACAGTTTTACTCATTACCTGTGCAATATTGACATAGTAGGGTAAAATTGTATATTTTTGTGTTAATTTAGAACTAGTTGTATTTAACTTCCAAATTAAATAATGGATTCGCGTCAAAAAAATCATTTAATACCAAGACTTAAGAAGGTTGAACTTGATCTTGGTTCTTCTCTTCGCTATTCTCGTTTTACAGAAAGGAACCCTGATGCAAAAGCCTATTGGCATTATCACCCTGAAGTTGAATTGGTCTACATAGAGAAAGGTTTTGGCAATCGCTATGTCGGCAATCACATCTCGAAGTTTGAAGATGGCGATCTAATTTTGCTTGGACCCAATATTCCCCATTTTGGATATGAGTTTGGCCTTCAAGGAATCAATGAAGAAATCGTTGTTCAGTTTAAGAAGAATCTCATTAAAAGCACATTGGAGTTTATGCCAGAACTGGAGCAAATTGGACAACTCATACAAAAGGCAAAATCAGGTATTTCCTTTTATGGAGAAACTAAGCAGCATATTGGTAATGAACTTGTCCTAATGGAGAAGAAGAGTCCTTTTGATCGTTTAATGAGCATGTTTAAGGTTTTGCAGTTTTTGGCCCAAAGTGAAGAGTATGAAGTCTTAAATGCGGATGGAGTAACCTTAATTATCCAAAATCAAAACGATGATCGCATCAATAAGGTATTCCAATATGTCAAAGAAAATTATGAATCCGAAATTACACTTGCTCAAATAAGTCAAATTGCATTGATGACTGTACCGGCCTTTTGTAGATATTTTAAGAAGTACACCAAAAAAACTTTTGTTCAATTTGTCAATGACTTTAGAATCCGGCAAGCCATCAGATTAATTGCAATAGGGGACAAGTCTATTTCTGAAATCGCCAATGAAGTTGGATTCAACAACTTCTCCCATTTCAACAAACAGTTTAAAAGAGTAACCGGAGAATCTCCTTCTAAGTATAAGAAGTCGATGTTTCAAATTATACGGTAGTTTTTTAGAGACGCGAGACTTCTAGATGCAAGAGGCCAGATGCCTCCCTGATTCTAATACCGGATTTTTCCTAAAGTCAAAATCAGGTTTATAATCTTCCCTCCATTCTTGAAATCTACCGTTTACACACAATTCTAAATTCTTTTAGCAATTAAAAATCCATTGTACTGTTGATAGAAAATATCTAGACCTCTTTTAAAGATAATTGTTCCGGGTTTACGCTGGCTATTATATCCTTGCCAACCACCTAGTCTTGCGATTATCCAAGAAGCCCAAGAAAGCTTGTTTTTATTGTAAGGGTTACTCAGTAATTCTGTAGACCCTTTTAATTTTTCATTTAATAATTCTAGAAATTCTATCTCATTTTCATCAAAAAGCTCGACAGTTTTTATCTCTGTTTCGCCTGATCTTGCAGATTTTAATTTCATTACTTTCAAAGATGCTTCCATACCTAAGATTAATAATTTTCTAATACTTTTTCCACTTTCTAATTCACTTGATTCTATATCAAAACCTTTCTTCTTCAATAGTCTATGTGCTTCTTCAATTGCCCATCTTGCAGAATAACAACTTAGTAGTTCTTTTGCTTTACTGATGTTTTTTATTTTCTCACTCGTCCATAATGTCCATACTATTGGTAACTCGCCATTTGGTATTTTACCAACTTCCTTAATTTGTAGAAAGCTAAGCTCTATAAGAGCTGGATAGTTTTCTTTACCATAGATTTTTACTGGCCTTGGTATTTTGAACACTCCATAACGTAATTCACACATCGCAATTCGCTTTTTCCTTTTTCGACTTTCTCCATTAACTTTTACTTTGACCTTTGCCTTTACTGATCTTTCTGCAATTGCTGCCTTTAGATTTATTCTTTCTTGTGCTTTTGTATAGACAATTCTGTTATGTTTTGCTCTTATTAAGAAATCACATTTCTCACTTGGCAAGCTAGAAAGTACTTCAAAAATATCAGCCTCTCTATCCATTACAAATAAACTGTGACTTGCTCTATCCAATTTTTTATCTCTACTATACAAACTTGGTTCATACCATTTATTTGATTCTTTGTTTGTTATTGGCTCAGTATAGTTTGCTCTTACATAAGGCTTCTTATTTATTGGACGATTAAATAAACTAATATTTGACCAACCTATTGTTTGTTTTGATTCTCGTTCTAAGACCAATTGATTATGTGAAAAAAAACCAAGAATGTCACTATTAGTAGTAGAGCCTAAACCTGTAAAATCTGTTATCCTACCTTTATG
>CALHKJ010000379.1 GCA_938033975.1 uncultured Saprospiraceae bacterium
CCTATAGGACTTGCAGACAAGCTATTATTTACTTGATCATGAGCAAACTCAATATCTCCAATAATATTGCAAACAATCGTAACCGCAATGAACTGTGTATAAGTTGCCGTACAGCCTTCCGAGTCAACAGCGGTGATGGTATATTCACCATTTTCAAAAATGCTTATCTGCTCTGTTGTTTCAGAAGTTGACCAAGAGTAGGTAAATGGTGGCGTTCCGCCAAATACCTCTGCACTGAGAATATTCATCAAAGAATCCTGGAAAATAAAAACTTCGAAAAAATTACAGCCACTTGTATCCGGTACAATATATTCTGCAAAAAATCCACAACCATTTGCGTCTGAAACAATAACAGAATAAGTACCTGGCGTTTGGACATCAACACTGCTTCCTCCTTGACCATCAGCCCACTGATAAGTGTATGGTTCTGTTCCGCCGGTAACGTTTGCAATTAGGAAATCAACAGAAGGATCGTATAGAAGCTCCACATTTAAACCAAGACAATCTCCACCGTTATTGAACAATATAGTATCAGCTGTAAAGCAACCTAAAGCATCTTGAACATAAACCAAATAAAGGCTATCTCCACTATTTTCAATACTTTCCGTTGTTTGACCATCACTCCAAGTATATTGATATGGAGGTGTTCCACCTGTTACATCTGTAAATATGGTCTGTCCTGCTGGACCAATAAAAATCTCAGTTGAGAAATTTTCGCAACCAACTTCAGGTTCATTTGATGCAGCAATGATACATCCTTCAGCATCTGTAACTGTAACAGCATAACTTCCTGCTCCATTGACAAAAGCCATGTCTTCGGTGGAGCCAGTTGACCATAAATAGCTGTAGGGTTCAGTTCCACCTGTAACTACAGCAGTCATAATTGAATCAAGGACCACAACTTCTAATTCGAGATCACAGGTCACCACTACTACTTCAAATTCCTCCTCATTGGTCACGGTTTCATCAATTGGCTCCATTTCACATGATACAATGAGGACTAAACTCAAAAGTAACATCAATATTGATAGATTATTTTTCATTTCTTTCTTTTATGTATTTTAAAATTAAGGCTTGCGAATGTTGTATGTAGAGATTACACGTGCTTTTGTAAGATGTGACAGCTTGGGAAATGAAAATTAAAATTTAAATGCCCTCCTACGTATACTACTCCGGCGGGCGGAGAAAGTCTGGAGTCTGGTATCTGGCAGTCTGGAGTCTTAAACAATACAATTCATATCAATCTTTGAGGCATTTCTTATATCTTGCACAAAAGAAGATTATGGAACTTGCGATCAAAATTCTTATTGGACTTATTGCCTTTTTTCACCTCTACATCATGTACTTTGAAATGTTTGCATGGGAAACGAAAGGGCGTAAAGTATTCAGGAGTTTTCCGAAAGAGCTCTTTTCTCAGACGAAAGTGATGGCTGCAAATCAAGGCTTGTACAATGGCTTTTTGGCAGCAGGCTTGATTTGGACCTTTTTTATTTCAGATGCTCTGTGGTACAAAAATGTAGCATTGTTTTTTTTAGCCTGTGTTAGTGTTGCTGGAATTTATGGAGCTTTGACAGCAGATAAAAAGATATTTTTCGTCCAAGCGCTGCCTGCAATAATTACTTTAGTTTTATTGATTCTATAGAAAAAGTAAAACTGAAAAAATGAGAAAAACCCTAGTCACATTCTTAGCCTTGGTTTTGTTTTCTTGCAACACGGACAACAAAAAAACAAGTAGCGAATCTAAAAGTCAGGGAACTGAAATTAATACCAACGCAAGTATGGTATTTGGCACGCATCATGGACTGGCAGAAGCTGCTTCAAAACAAATTTGGAAAGAAATTCTTTTAGGAGATTATATCCAAGACGATATTAAAATGTATGATCTCGGCAAACAAGCTTCAAAAGATAGCACTACTCAACCTTATCAAATTATGAGCTATGGCTACCAAGTTAAAGGTGATAAAGAGATTTTTAGAATCAGCTTAAGAGCTGACTTAAAAGATAATCAAATGTTTTTCCAACTCAATGAAGAACAGTATTATAGTTGTCGAGTAGAAGATTTTATCTCCGATGACTTTGCCATAGTGATGAAGACAGCTGTTGGTAAATTACTTGCAGAATTCATGAAACGAAAAATGGAGGAATTGGAATAATTATTCCAACCTAAATTTAACAGGCAAAGTATAAAGTACTTTTACGTTTTCTCCATCTTGTTTGCCAGGCACCCATCGAGGCATTTTCACTAACACTCTGGTAACTTCAGTTCTGATATCACCGCAAATCCCTCTAACAATTTCGATATTTGTAACTCTACCTTCCGCATCAACTACAAATTGTGCAATGGCAGTTCCTTCTACATCATTTTCTCTGGCAGATGCAGGGTATTTAAGATTGGAATAAATAAACTTAAGCATATTCATCTCAGCGCAAGCCTTTTTATCAATATAGTTGTCTAGCTCTGGACAGCCCTCTCCAAAGAGTGGCATTTGTCCATCCAACATAGGATCTTTATTATATTTATCCCATTTCTGAGGGAGCAAAACTTGCGTGTCTATAATACTATCTTTTTCATATGTACCATAGGCAATAAGTTTGTTTGTTTCTTTGTCATATATCTTATACTCGCCATTCTTTTTACCATTTTGGTAGGTTGTTGCTTCAGATTTTATGCCTTCTTTATATTTAGTCCAAATCCCATCTTTTTCTCCATTAAGCCAATTTCCATCTGATGTCAATTTTTTGGTTTTATGATGATAATTATTTTCAGGACCTTCCTTTTTACCATTTACGAAAGTGACAGAATTGGTCAATACTCCAAAATCACTCCAAGTCTTTTGCTCACCATCTTGGATCTCAAATTTTTGATCCTTATATTCTTTATATGCTATTAATGTTTGTGAGTCAGGATAAAATTCCCTAGCTATATATTTGCCATCCGCTCTTTGAGTTAATAGTGTCGTGAAATCACTGTAAATTTTCTGCTCATTTTCTGCTACAAATTCATCATATTTCTTTTCATAAGAATTGAAACCATCACCAACAGCGGTCATCAGCGATTTACAGCCGGTGAATAAAATTAGGACGCCGAAAATCAATATATTTTTCATGGATTTTATCAATTTATTATACTCAACAATTCATTGACACCAATGGATAATTCTATTGGTAATTCAGTCGACAAAATAAGCAATACTGATGATAGAACACAATTATCAAGATTAGAACTATTATATGTTAATACAAAGTTCTGAGAATGGAATAAAAACATAGAAAAAAGTAATATATAAGATATATTAATTTAATTTTGTCTTGCAAGCAAACGACTACATGATAAACGCGAAACGAATTTTGGTAACCTCCGCATTACCCTATGCCAACGGTCCACTCCATATAGGGCATTTGGCAGGCGCATACCTCTCCGCAGACATCTATGTTCGTTTCCAAAGAATGATGGGAAAAGATATCGCATTTATATGCGGTTCTGATGAAAACGGTGCTGCAATTACCATCAAAGCAATCAAAGGAAATACAACTCCCCAAAAGATTGTTGACCAGTATCATGAAGAGTTTAAAGTAGCCTTTAAAGGAATTGGTATTTCTTTTGATTATTACCACCGAACTTCAGACCCTCTTCATCATGAGACCTCTCAAGAATTCTTCAGAAAATTATATGCTGACGGAAAATTTGAGGAAAGAACAACAGAACAATACTACGATGCCAAAGCTGAGCAGTTTCTTGCTGATCGGTATATAAAAGGCACATGCCCAAAATGTGACTATGATAGTGCCTATGGCGATCAGTGTGAAAACTGTGGCTCTACCCTAAGTCCAACCGACCTAATAAACCCGATTAGTACCCTAACAGGTGAAACACCAGTCAGAAAAAAAACCACCCATTGGTATTTGCCCTTGAATGAAGATGAAGAATGGTTGAGAGATTGGATAGAGAATGGCGTTCTTGATGGACAGCAACACCATCTTCCAAAGAGTTGGAAAAATCATGTCATTGGACAATGCAAATCATGGCTTGATGGTGGCTTGCAACCAAGAGCGATGACAAGAGACCTTGATTGGGGAGTTGATGTGCCACAAGAAATAGATGGCTCTGAAGGGAAGAAGTTATATGTTTGGATGGATGCACCCATCGGATATATTTCAGCAACAAAAGCTTGGGCCAAAGAAAACGGTAAAGATTGGAGAGATTACTGGCAAGACGAAGAAACAGCATTATTACATTTTATTGGTAAAGACAACATAGTCTTTCACTGCATTATATTTCCATCCATCCTAAAAGCTCACGGCGATTACATATTGCCTACCAATGTGCCAGCCAACCAATTTATGAATTTGGAAGGTGATAAGATTTCAACATCTCGAAATTGGGCCATTTGGGTCAATGATTATTTAAAAGATCTTCCGGGGAGGGAAGATGAACTACGATACTTTATGATCAAAACAATGCCAGAGCAAAAGGATTCTGAATTCACTTGGAGTGGATACCAGGATGCAATCAACAACGAATTGGTAAATAATCTCGCCAATTATGTCAACCGTGTTGTTGTTCTTACCAACAAATACTATGAGGGAGTTGTACCTCAATTTGATGAAAATCAAGAAATCTTTGGACCTATAGGTGAAGATGAATTTGCATTTCACGATAGTGAATTACTTCGTCTTTATGATGATCTAAATGATGTTGCAGATTCAATACGAGCTTATGAATTCAGAGCTGCATTGACTAAGTTAATGGACATCAGCACCAAAGGAAATCAAATTCTTCAATTTAATGAGCCTTGGAAAACCATTAAGGACGATGAAGAGAAGGTCAAAGCTGTCATGAATTTATCACTTCAATATGTTGCTGCCATTGCTTGTGCAACACATCCTTTTCTTCCAACAGCAAGTGAGAAACTGTGTCAACTTCTTAATTTACCTTTAATAGCAGAGGATGGTGATTTTGTTACTATGATGGATAAGCTTGCCATGGGAGAGCATCTTATTGAGGCCGGTCATAAAATAAATAGTGCATCACATCTTTTTTCAAGAATTGATGACGAAACCATAGCAACGCAAAAGGCTAAATTGGTACCTGCTGTACAAGAAGTAGAAAACGAATCACCCATCAAGGAAAATATAATCTTCGACGATTTCGTAAAGATTGATTTTAGAACTGCCAAAGTAGTAGAAGCAGAAAAGGTACCTAAAGCTGACAAACTTCTGAAACTGAAACTGGATTTGGGTTTTGAACAAAGAACAGTTGTATCTGGGATAGCTGAGCATTATTCTCCTGAAGAAGTTGTGGGTAGAGAAGTTACGCTTGTCGCAAATCTAGCTCCCAGAAAAATAAGAGGAGTCGAATCACAAGGTATGATTCTGATGGCAGAAAGTAGCAATGGTAAGCTTAGCTTTGTCGCTCCAGATAAAGGTTGGGACAGTGGAATGATTGTCAGATAGATTTTCCCTTTTTATTAGTTTAATGCATGAGTAAATATACTCACAGATAATCTATGCCCGTTATCTACCATAGATTTGTCTATTGAATCTCTTTTATTACTTTTAGGCTAGTATGAAATTTAGAGTATTTACTTTTCTCATCATTTTTTTGAGCCTTTCGGCAAATGTGTATACGCAGAAGAAGCTTTCTGACAACGCAAGCATTTCAATATTAACCTGTGGCCCAGGTAAAAATGTATCTGATATCTACGGACATACAGCGATCAGAATTAAAGATCTTTCTCAAAACTTGGATGTAGTATTTCACTATGGTCTTTATAATTTCCAAACACCAGGTTTTGTTATGAAATTCCTTCGTGGAAAACTGCTCTATAGTATGGGAGGTCAAAAAATGGAAAATTTCATCAATAGCTATACCAGACAAGAAAGAACAGTTTACGAGCAAGTTTTAAATTTAGATAACAGCCAACAACAAGTTTTTTATGATGCCTTGATTGAAAATTACCAACCTGAAAATCGGGAATATCTCTACGATTTCTTTTTTGATAATTGTGCTACAATCATAGGAGATAGAATTGATACAAAAATTGGAACAATACAATATCCCACCAATCGAGAAGCTAAGACTTTTCGAAATATGTTGGATGAACATCAAATGAATATGCCTTGGGCAGACTTTGGCATTGATCTGATTATAGGGAGTATTGCAGATGATACGACCACCGTAAATGAGCAACTATTTCTTCCATTGTATGTCCATGATATACTTAAAGAGTCGTTCATTGAGGGAAAGCCTCTTGTTACAGATGAGAAGCTACTTGTTGACTTCATTGCTGAAAGTAAAAAACCATATACCGGATTCTTTACTCCATTCAATCTATTTATGGTTTTGCTAATCTTAGAAATGTTCTTATTAGGAAGCTATTTTTCCAATTGGAAAAGAGGATTGAAAGCAATCAACATCTATGATCATATTTGGTACCTACTACTTGGCATTGGTAGTTTGATTTTACTATTTATGTGGTATGGCACTGATCATATTTCAACCAAAGACAACTGGAATCTGTTTTGGATGAATCCGATTTATCTGATCTTGACCTTTGCATTAAGTAAAAGCAGTTGGTCATTTCTTAGATTGGTTTTGCTTGCTGCCCTACTCTTCAACCTCGCCACATTGGTGAAATTTCCAGGTCAGTTTCAAGAGATTCATACCGCATCATATTTATTGGTCATGATTACTACCTTGAAGCTTGTTAGGCATTTTTTGGTTGGGAGAGAAATTCATGGAAATGAAAATGAAAATCATAATGAAAATGAAAATGAAAATGTTGGGCTTGGTTTCTGACGTTTGACAACAGGCATTTGACTTTTGAATGAGATAGCCGTATTTCAAAAAATGAAAATAAAATTAGCGGAATCAGATCATGAACTGGAGCAAATTTTGCAATTGCAAGAAGCAAATCATTTCTCAAAATTAACGGATGTGCAGAAGAAGGAGCAAGGATTTGTGACGGTTCAACATGAGTTAGCTCTCTTGCGACTGATGAATGAAAAGGAGCAACATGTTATAGCAGTAGATGAGGATAGAGTAATTGGATATGCATTGGTTATGATCAAGGATATGCAGAATCACATTCCAGTTTTGAAACCCATGTTTAAGATGTTTGAAAAGCTTAGTTTTGGGCAGATGAAACTCAATGAAATAAGTTATTATGTCATGGGTCAGATATGCATTGAGGAGAGATATAGAGGACAAGGTGTCTTTCAAAATCTATATGCATACCATAAACAAAGTTATAGGCACAAGTATAAATTATGCTTGACAGAGGTTTCAACTAGTAATGCTAGATCCATGCGAGCACATTTAAAAGTTGGATTTGAAACCATCCACAGCTATCGCGATAAAACAGACGAATGGAATATTTTGTGCTGGGACTGGTCTTAGGGAGTCAAATGAATTTCGTGATGTCAAAACAATAATACTGTCAATTACTTTGAGTTCACTTTAGCCAAAAATTCTTTCGGGGTCAATATAGCTAATTCACTTTTTCTCTTTTTTCATTTTTATTTCTATTTTAATTTTCATTACTACGCAACCATTATTAAAAATAAATGCACTTATCAATATACATCAAACCATATTTGTTATGAGATTTTCCTTCTTTCTATTGATTTGTCTATTGATAAGCGCCTGCCATGTCCAAAATGAAACGGTATGGCAGGATGGACCACCCTTGAAGCCTACAACTAGATCGGCGCCAACAAACGACATTGGTAAAATGCCAAATAAGCCTGGGGCTTGTTATGCTAAAAGTCAAATGCCAGGATTGACCACTAAAGAATTTGTGGCAGTACTGCCACTCTATACAGAAGATAATGTAATAGATGATGTAGAATTAGATACCATCGATCTTCAACTACAAGAAGGTGGATCAGAGTGGGTCAAGAAAAAATCCAATCAAAATTGCTATTCATCCAATCCTGAAGACTGCCTAGTTTGGTGCTTGGTTGAGAAAGAAACGATAGTAAAGCAATTTGTAGTGGTAAAAGATACCAGCCAAACAAAGCACTTTAAAATGACAGAAATCTTTAATGAGGTGCAAAACTATGAAGGTGATCTAGCTTGGGTTGAAGTTCTTTGTGAATCGAAAATAACCGCATCTCTAATTAATGAAGTACAAGGTTTTTTGAGCCAAAAGAATTATCTATCAGGAACTAGTAATGGTAAGTTGAATAATAAAACAAAGGAGGCTTTGAAGAAATATCAAAAAGAAAACAATCTACCGATTGGACAACTTGACTTAAGGACATTGGAGTCGATGGGTATTGTTTATTGATTTTTGATGTTCGCAACTTCATATTAGCTTAGTTTCTGACATCTGACATCTGACGTCTGATAACGACCAAAGGGAGCGGTCTTTGAATTCAAAACTCAACTTCCAAAGCTTCAAGTGTCTCAAAATCCAGTTGACCTATAGGAAGACCATTTGCTTTTTGAAAATTACTCAATGCGTCTCGGGTTGGATTTGTGTATTTACCTGAAATAGTTGAGGAGAAATATCCTCTGCTGTATAAAGCTTCTTGTAATTGTGTTACGATGCCAGGTGTAATTTGATTTTCACATAATACTTCCTTCCATTCAGTGTAGGCTCCAGCTTCAGCAAGCTCTTTTCTATTCTCTTCTATCAATTCATAGTTTTCAGTTTGAGTAGTATCTAGGACAACAACAAGTGTTTTTATTTCGGCAGGTACATTGACCAAACACCAAACTAGACAATCTTCTGGATTATCACTAAGACAATTTTTATCTGCTCTTTTCTTTTGCCATTCCGTACGTTCTGGAGCAGTTTCCCATTCTATTGTATCGAGTGCAAGCCCTTGCTCGTTTTCCAAACCTGTGTAAACTGCAAACTCTTGAATCTCTGTTATAAACATATCTGGGATTAATGCTTTCGCAAAGCAAGCTCCTGGTTTTGAAGGCATTCCAGGTTCGGCATTTCTTGGAGATGTTAAGTCCTGTATGCTTGGAGCAGGTGTGTTTAAAAACGTACAAGAAGTGATGGTAAAACTAAAGGCAAAGAAGATGACTAAATTTTTCATGAAAGAAAAATAATCAAAAAACTGAAATTTTAGTTCCTAGCTTATGTTAAACTTAAGAAGATAAGTACAAATCCAACTGGACTTCCAACTCTTGTCCATCATTCTTATAGATGTCAAGGATTCTTCTTTCATCCCACTTGTATTTGATCCAATTATTTGTCTTGATACGTTTGTCTCCTTTGAAATATAATTGAG
>CALHKJ010000380.1 GCA_938033975.1 uncultured Saprospiraceae bacterium
GATGAGGTGGAAGGTTTTACTAGAAGTTTCCAAGAAGATTTTGAAAGTCCAGACTTACTATTTCTAGGTACTGAGACTGGATTGTATATCACAATCAACGGAGGTAAGAGCTGGAGTAAGTTTACCAACAATGTTCCAGCAACTGCAATACATCATATGGAGATGCATGCAGGCACAAGTGATTTGGTAATGGGCACACACGGTAGAGGGGTTATCATTTTAGATGATGTAAGTCCATTGAGAGCACTCACACAGGAGGTATTACAAGAAGATGTTTACTTTATTCCAACTGATGAGTTTACAATGGTTGAAGAAAGCACGTTCGGTGGTACAAGTTCTGAATTACAATTTGTAGGCTCAAACAGAAATAGAAATGCCAAGGTGATATACTATCTTAAGAAGAGACACACCTTTGGCAAAATGAAAATGGAAGTAATTGATGAGGATGGAAATTTAGTATCAGAACTTTCCCCAGGCAAAGCAAAGGGAATCAATATTGTTGATTGGAATTATATGATGAAGGCTCCAACAATGGCAGCTGGTAAAACTTTTACTTTTGGAGGATTTACATCTCCAAGAGCTCCTGCAGGGAAATACAAAGTGGTTATGACTAAGGGAAAAGAAAGATATGAAACAGACTTGATTGTAAAATATGACGAAAATTCTCTCTTGACAAAAGAGGAAAGAGAAACTCATACCAGAGTTACAAGAAAATTATATGATCTGAGTGAGGATCTAGCACATCAAGTGTATGAAATGGATGAAATGATTGCCTTTAGTTCAAAGCTAGGTGAAGACAAACCAGCTCTGAAAAAGATGACTGATGAATTGGTTGGACAAATCAATGAATTAAAAAATAAGAGTGTTATAACAACAGGAGATAATTATGTAGGTGCTGCAGAGCCACAACTAAGAGAAAAATTGGCAAAATTATATTCCAAGGTTGCATCTGGATACACTCCCCCATCGGCTTCTGAAATGGAAAACTTAAAGTTTCTTGAGCAACAGTTTAATGATGGTAAGAAAACATTAGAGGATATAAAGAAAGGAGCTTGGGATAAATTAATGAAGAAGGTGGAAAAAGAAGGACTGGAAATTCCTACTATGAAAACTAAAAATGAATTTTTAGGGAAGGAAAACAGAGCATAAGTTTTAGTAAGTTGATATATTCAATGAATTTGTAAGAGGGCCCCTAATGGGGCTCTTTTTTTTTGCTATTACCGAAAATCAACCATTATAGACCGTATCCTAATCAATATCAACCGTTAGTAAGAAATCTGAAATTTTTAAAAACAGATAGTATAATTTGTAGTTATTATGATTTTAACAAACAACTACCAATCAAGTATCATGCAATGTACAAAACGTGAAATCGAAATTATCGAATTGATTTCCTTTGAGTATACTAGTGACGAAATTGCCAAAAAACTTTTCATCAGCCCAAGCACGGTTGACACACATCGCAGGCGAATCTTTAAAAAATTGAATGTAAAAAACTCTGCGGGTTTGGTGAGAAGAAGTTTTGATTTGGGCATACTTCCCCGATCAAATAATAGTCTTAAAGAAAAACGAGGGTAAATTTATTTAGGAAAAACTTTTACCACTTCAGATCTGATTTCCATTTTTGGAATCGATTCTGCCATTTCATAACTCTTTAATAAAGCTTTCAATTTACTTGAACAATACTCTCCCACCATACTCCTTTTTTCAAATCCTTTAGTTTTTAAATCAGCATTAATTTCCTCAACCAAATCTTGGTAAGCATTTAAGTGATTAACTAAACTTGCTTTCACCTCAGGATCAATTGGTTCATATTCAGGTTTGTAGCTAAGTTGGATTGCATAATCTACATTATTGCAAAGAAGTTTACGAGGATAGATGGTCAATTTGAATGTTTTTGTCACCCCTCCTCTTAAACTAAAAATGTGCTCCTCTTCTAACTCCCATTTTGTTTTAGGTCTTTGTTGTTCTGGTGCCAAAATGATTTGACCTTCTGGATCAGGATCCATATCAAGCATTGGCTCTTGATTGCATTCTCCGCTTTGTCCTAAAACAAAGTGATAAGAATATTGCCCCAAACCATAAAATTTGAATCCAGAATTATAAGCACTCTCTGATACATTGTAGGACTCAGGTATTATAAAAGGAATTCCCTCTTGACTATACGCTGCGTGGTTATGCATTTCAAAGGTGAGCATAATTGAATTAGTCTCTACAGAATAAGTAGCCTCTTTGATATTGAGATCTAATTGTTGAGAGAATGAAATAGATGAGAAAATAATCAAGATGGATAAGCCATAGAAGAATTTCATTATGATAGTTTCCTCAAATATATTTCTTTTTACATTCAATACATTTCATTTAGTAATTCTTTAAGCTACCATTAGATTACCATAACTATAAATAAATTTAAAACATTCGAATAATCTATTTGTTAGATAATTATGCTACTTACTAAATATATCAAAATTATGCTTTCACTTTCTATAATTGCCTTAATCATATTAGCATGTAATGCTTCAGAAACTTATCCAATGAAAATTAAGATTGATCCTGAACTTGAAAAATATTGGTATGAGGGAAAAGCTGAAATTACTAGCTACAAACTTTCGCAAGCAAGATATGGTGAGCTGCGTGAAGGCACCGCAGTGATGATTTTTGTCACCGAAGCTTTTTCTGAGAAATCAATGACGAAGGCAGATAGACCTAGCGCATCTGATGTTTCAGTTTTAAAATTAAATTTCACCAAAAATTTCACAACGGGGATTTATCCCTACTCCCTTATGACCAGTTCGTTTTTCCCTGTGGAAAATGGTATTCATTCCCTCAAGGTATCTTCCTCCTCTCAAGAATGGTGTGGACATAGCTTTATGGAGTTACAAAACAGTGCTAAGTTTTCTGTTAAAAACTCATCATATTTTGAAGGAGAATCAGGTAGTCTGACTTTATCGAAAAATTTACTTGAAGATGATCTCTGGTCAATGATCAGATTGAAGCATGAAGATTTACCGAAAGGAGAAATCAAAATGATTCCTTCATTTTCCTACTTAGGCTTGATGCATAAAAAAACAAAGGCATATAATTGCCAAGCAAATATTGATACAGATTCAGATGGAAACCAACAATACACACTCTATTACCCTGAACTAGATCGTAATATGATAATAACTTTTGAAAGTAACTTCCCACACAGAATCATAAGATGGGAAGAAACATATATGGATGGTTATGGATCTCAAAGGCAAAAGCTCAGCACTACTGGTGAGGCAATTAAAACCATCAAGAGTGCTTATTGGGGTAAAAACAGCAACGCAGATTCTATGCTCAGAAATGAATTGGGTTTGGAGTAGGTTTGCAGGCAGAGAGGTCGGTATCGCCCTGATCATATAACTAATTTCTATTTAACGAAAACTCAGACTATGCCACCC
>CALHKJ010000381.1 GCA_938033975.1 uncultured Saprospiraceae bacterium
GGTCTTTATAATGGAAATACAGGGCAATATACTGTGGTTTCAGATCGCAGACAAAAAGAAAATATTTCTTCGGTGTCTGATGGTGCTTTGGAAGGAATCAATAGTTTGACAGCTTCAGAGTATTATTATAATAGCGACAATTCCAAAGATGAAAAATCCATAGGTTTTATCGCTCAAGATGTATTGGAGATATTTCCAATTTTAGTAAATAAATCTGAAACTGATGAAGGCTATTATAGCATAGATTACAGCTCTGTTTCAGTATTAGCTATCAAAGCTCTACAAGAGCAGCAGGAAATACTTGAGCTACTAGAACAAGAAATAGCTGAAAAAATAATACTAAAAGAAAAACTGGGTTCTTATAAAATATTAGCAGAGCAGCTAAACCAAGAATTAGTAGAGTTAGAAAAAGGTGAAGTGAAAGAATAAATCAATTGATAAGATCCACAAAACTAAAGCAATGAAAAAATTAAAATATACAATCATATTTATTACAGCTATTACAATTACTGCTTATTCACAAGCTGACATAATTGTAGAAGATGAGTCATCAATAGCTAAAACAGTAACTATAGGAAGTTTCATCAATACGAATGAAGAGTTGACAATTAGTGACATTGGAAATGATGGCAAAGTGGAAATGTATTTACAAGGAAGTAATAATCAAGCACTTTATGGTATCCAAGAAAATCAATTTATACTAAACGCTCTGAATAATGATATTACTTTCAGGACAAACAACATTACTAGAACAAGATTATTGACAAACGGGGATTGGGGAATAGGAACTGGCTCACCACAAGCCATATTACATGTAGCTGATCCTGGAATAAGCAATACAAATACTCCCGTTTTATTACTAGAATCAGTTGTTGCAAGAAAACCAGTTCTTCAATTTTCAGAAGGTGGCATTTCATTTGATTCTGGAATGGCTTGGTTTATGGATGGAACACCAACACAGAATAGACTGCATATCAGAGGCAGTCAGGGCAGTGAGCTTGTTACCTTTTCAAATTTGATTCGATTTGGAATTGATGTGATTGGGGATCCACGAGAAACATTGGAAGTAAATGGTAATATTTTATTGACGGGTGCCGCTGATCTCAGATTCATGCAAGGAGCAACAGAATTAGCAAACATGTCTACTGGCTTGGGTGATTTGTCTCTTACCAATTTCCAAAACAACGGAGATATTGAATTAATATCTGAGCAAAATGATGTTAGACTAGAGGCCATTACAGATGATGTAATTATAGATTCAGGAGATGATATTGCCTTTCGGATTGGGGGAGTAAATCAAATGTTTATGCGTCCATCTGGAAGGCTTGGTATAAATGATTCAAGTCTAAATTCCATGATCGACATCAAGCAAAAAAGTCTACAGCCAGGATTGCGAATTCAAGACAATGCAAATGCAGACAGCTGGTCCTTTGAAATAGCAGGTAATGACCTCATTTTATCATTCAACAATACATCTCGCGGTTCGTTTGATGATGTAGATGGATTTTATACCGCACTTTCAGATCGTAGATTAAAGAAAGAAATTCAACCCTTGAAAGATGGTGTAATGGCTAAGTTAATGAAGTTAAAGGTTTCAGAGTACAATTACATAGATGATGAGTCTAAAGAACCATCGATTGGCATTATGGCACAAGACTTATTAATTGACTTTCCAGAGTTGGTAACAACAAGAGTCAATAAAAACGGAGAAGAGTATTATTCTGTGAGCTATGACTTATTGAATGTATTAGTCGTAAAGGCTATCCAAGAACAAGATCAAAAAAAGAAGGCATTGCAAAAGCAATTGAAAGAACTACAGTCAATTGATGATGAAATGAAAGAAGTGAGTGTATTCGTATCATCAATCACAATGAAACTTGAGAAATTTGAAAATCAGAAATAGAATTAATAATTCCAAAAAAATATTAAATCATGAAAAAGACAATATATACTTTATCCATACTTATCATCTTTCCTTTCTCATTAAGGTCGCAAGCTGATTTAGAGGTAGAAAGAGAAGGGACCTTAGAAAAGACTTTAACAATTGCAACCAACACATTCTCAGAAAATAATGAAATCTTGATTGGAGATTTTGTCAATGATGGTTCAAGCATCCTAAAGTTTGATAGTGGATTTCAATCAGCAATCATAGGCATTGACAAAGATCTACAAGGCATAACTGGAACAACAAGCCCTCATTCACTAATTTTTCAAACTTCACCAGTATCAGGTCTTAAGATAAATTTAAATGGAAGAGTTGGACTAGGAACAATGAATCCAGGTGCTGCCTTCCATGTTTCAAGAGATGGCATTGCTAATAATCCTATAAATCTTGCAGTACTGAATTCAAGTACCTCCAACAAACCAGCTCTACTATTTTCTGAGGGCGGTTTAGGAGCAGGTAAAACAATGGGAATCTTATACAATGGTTCTGGTTCAGGTGCTAGTGAAAAACTTCAAATAATCAATGATGCAGCTGATCCAATTGTTACGTGGACCAATAACGAATTGATGGGAATTGGAACCGAAAATCCACGTGAAGAAGTCGATGTGAATGGAAATGTGGCTATCAGCTCTGCCTCGCTGCCGCCAGACCTCGCCCCAGACGAGCTGACGATTGAGAAGGCGGTAGAACTGCTCAACGCTCCGCAGGGCGACAAGGAGCTGGGTG
>CALHKJ010000382.1 GCA_938033975.1 uncultured Saprospiraceae bacterium
TTGAACAAAGAGCAGAAACCAGCCCAAGGCCACCAATTGGTCTTCAACGCATGTGAAAATCCCCCACCCGGAGGCGGACTTCAGCTGGCCCCTAAACAAAGTACGATGAAGAAATTCATTATGACTTAGAGCATAATACACATATTGAATCTCAGATGTTTTATGAATCTTATTTCAAAAATCCTAAACAACAAAGAGGATTAATCCAGATGGCAATGGACCAAGTGCAATAAGAGCGATGCAACTCGAGATTATATGAACTAACCAATTCTTTTCAGGTGCACCAATCAGTCATTTGTGGAGGAAATCACGATGTTGACAAATGCCATAACTATTTTGGCATCCACTCCGATATTCAGAAAAAGAATATAATAAACATTCTCTCTTCCGAAACTAAACCAAACTTAAATCAATTGGTAGAAAATTGTCTATTCTTTATTGCTGATTACAAAGGAGAGGATATGGGTTATGCTAGACAATTAAATTTTTACACCAAGCGAGAGGACCTTGTTGATGAATTGAATGAGATAGTTGTTGCTTTTCCTAAATTTCAAGAAGAACTGAAAAACTTAAATGCGGAGTGCACAGATCTGGAAGAATATAAAAATGAAATCGAAAGCATTGAAAAACGATACGGGTGCTAAAAGTCAAAAATTAAAGACACAGAAAAAAAAAGAGCCACATGATTGCTCAAGTGACTCCTCTATGATTAGTATCTATCTTTCTTTTACTAGTTCAAGTTCCAATTTAGACTTACATTAAATGTTCTCATTGGTCTGAATCTTGAATAAACTTGGTCATCCGTTCCGTAAGACTTGTATACCAACTCTTTTGTAGAGTTAAGTAAGTTATTAGCTCCTGCATTGATTCTAAATCTGTTGTTAGCACCAAAGTGCTTAGAAACTTTAACTCCTAAATCATGGTATGGATTTGTGTATACATCTGGATTCAATCCTATTCCTACAATCGCAAGACTTGGCCCTTGTACATTATAGCTTAGGTTTACTTCCCATGCCTGCTCTCTGTTTACATAGTTAAGGAAAGCATTCACGATGTAAGGAGATTGTCCTTGCATTTGACGTGTTGTGCTTATTGCTTCTCCATCTCTGATGTTTGCTAATCTAGAGAAGTATTCGCCATTGTCACTTTGATCCATCTCTACCTGAGATTTGACGAAAGTCAAGTTAGCACCAGTGAATAAAGAATTCATATCATTAGATAAGAAAGACAATTCTTTTCTATACTCCATCTCTACCCCAGCTACCTTTGCATTTCCAATATTTCTTGGTTGCAAATCATTTGGAGCTGAAGAACTGAATGCTACAAGCTCAATTGGATTATCAAAGTTTTTGTAGAATCCACTCACTGAAAACATTTGACCTCCTGGGTAGAAAGCCTCCAATCTTAAATCAAAATTATCAATGTTCGTTTGCTCAAGGTTGATATTTCCAATAAAAGTCTGATCAGAAATAGCATCATAAATTTGAGCGATAGAAGCTTCCTTGAATGAAGGCCTAGCTACTGTCTGTGAAAATGACGCTCTCAGATTCATATTGTCTCTTAAGCTATAAATCAAATTAGCTGATGGCAATAGATCTAAATTATCAATTATTTTCTCATTAAAATAAATGATCGAACCAGTATTGTTCTGACCTGTATAAATGTGATCAAACTTTTCTGCTCTTAGTCCAATGTTTGCTTTCAACTTAGAAGTCAACTCAAGATCAGTCATCACATATGCACCTAAAGTGTTTTGAGTTGCATCGTAAGTATTTGCTGGCTCAAAGTTTCCTGCGATATAAGTACCGATTCCTTTTTCAGGAGTCCATAAATTTTGTGGAAGAAATAATTCATTAGGATCACCAGTCAAATTCAAAGAGTTCTGACCTTTTACATTTACTAGGTAGCTCAAGATTTCATAATCTCTTTGCTTGTAAAAATTGCTTGCTCCAAACTTAAGATTAAGTTCTTTATCCGAAACTGTCAAAGTTTTAGTCAGATCAATTCTTCCTGAATAGTTTATTTCATTTAGATTTCTCCAAAGTCTTCTTGGTTGTGCACCTTCTGAAGGCTCAAAGTTTAAGCTTTCATCATCGTTAAGTTTCAAAGGCGTTACTCTGATATCCTTATCTTCAATTCTTGATACTGTAGGTGAAAATTTCCACTTCACATCAAAAGTTTCACTCAATGAGTGCTCTCCTGCCACTAGGAAGTTTGAGATACTTCTTTCTGAGTACTCAACATTATCTCTGAAAATAGTATTTGATGCTCTGATATATGAGTTTCTTTCAAACAAACCACTTTTAGATTCTCCATTTTGAAGGTGTAAAGCTGTAAGGCTGATCTTATGATTTTTGTACTTCAAAGCTGTACCAATCATTCCGCTTAAAAGAACATTGTTGCTTCCGATATCTCCATGAGATTCTCTATCCACCAACAATTCTACTTCAGACTGATCATCAGACTTTATGTAGTTGTTGAATAAAACATCTTGGAAAAATGTTGTGCTGTTTCTATATCCAAGAACTGCATTATATCCTATCGTTGCCTCACCTTTTTCAATTTGATTCCCCATTGAGAAACCAAAGTTCAAATTAGGCATGCTTGTAGTTCTTTGTGCAGCCATATTGTTTTGAAATCTTCCAGTCAACTGCGTCAAGATTGGATCATCAATTGGACTTGGAATCTGCTGAAACTTATTGATTTTCAATTCTCTCATTCCATTGTCAAATCCTAAGATATCTGTTCCACTCTGCTGCGAGCTTAGGTAATTGCTATTAAGGTGCATGTTAGGATTGTAAGATGTACCTAGTGAAATAGCCATAGTCTTTTCTTCAGGAAAATCTTTTGTTGAGATATCAACAATTCCTCCAGAGAAATCACCTGAAAAATCTGCTCTTGCAGTTTTTGAAACCATCAAGTTGTCTACAATATTTGTTGGGAACAAATCAATTTGAAGGGAATTTCTATCTGGATCAAGTCCAGGAATTTCTAATCCATTCAATATTGTTTTTGAATATCTATCTCCAAGACCTCTGATGAAGATATACTTTCCACCATCGATTGATACACCAGATACTCTCTTGATAGCTGCACCCGCATTGCTATCACCATTCTTTCTAATTGTCTGAGAACTGATACCATTTACAACGTTTACAGATTTACGTTGGATTGCCAATACTGCATTTTCTGTATTTCTTAGTTGCTTAGCAGAAATAACTACCTCTTCCAATTTCTGGCTGTCTTCAGACATAACAATATCTACTACAGTTGTCTCGCCAGCCTTAATTTCAACAGCCTCGATTACTTGATTTTGGTAACCCAAGTAACTAACCTCGAAATTATAAACCCCTGGTTCAAGATCATAAGTAAATTGCCCATCCAAATCTGTGTTAAAACCCAGAGTTGTATTAGGTATTAGAATATTTGCGAAAGGAATCGTTTCATTTGTATTCCCATCCGTAATTACTCCTTTAATTGTTCCAGTTTG
>CALHKJ010000383.1 GCA_938033975.1 uncultured Saprospiraceae bacterium
ACCAAGCCAAGAATAAAGTATGCCTTGTAAGGAGAGATATATAAAAGAACCCTCTTGGCTCTTCTAAGGCCATCTTTTGTTATTTTGCTTGCTTCATCGTCGTAGTTAGCTCTTCTTCTCAAAATTTGTCATTTGAATTCCATAAAGTAACACGAAAGTAATCAGAAAGTTAATACTTATCAGAAGTGCTTGAGAAACAGCTTAAAGAGAAAAGTTGGTTGGGTTAAAAGCTAATTATTGAACTAGCTTTATTGTTTTTTCATTGAAACCACCGAAAATGCCATAAGCATCTCCGATAAAGTTTGTATAGACAACAGAATTTTTGTTTAAGACAGAAGATGATATTGCTGTAGATTCATCAGTTTTAGAAATAAGATAATCGTAAAACTCAGATGATACTGCAACTATCCGTACAGATATATCTTCAATTTCCGCATCAAAAGTATTGGTTGTTTCTACAGGAATAGTTTCACCTTCTAAAACTGGGCCGAGTACTGGACTTAAAGTCTTAATATTTTCTTCAGGTCTAGTTCCTATAAATATTTGAGAATTTTCTTCTTCCTCAGTTTGCTCAACTTCTACGTCTGCAATATTTTCTACCAATTCGTAAGCAAAGAAATTGGATGGCTTGCTAGAAATCATGGTAGGTGAAAAGGTGAATTCAACTCTGTTGGTTTCTTCATCTTCTGAGGTATCCGAGCCATGAATACCTAGATTAACAGAAACAGATCCTAAATCAGGAACATAAGTTGTTGCAGCTGCATCTTCAAAACCTGCCGCTCTGACCTGAATTTCATAGTCATAGCCACCAAGAGGTCTTGTTCCGTTTGAAACATAAAAGCCATCTCCAACTGGAAACATTTCTATTTCTTCTTGAGATGAGTTATTGAAAATTACTACAGTTGCATCGTTTACATTCAAGTCAGTATGATCTCCTAAGGTGGGAGCAGTTTTTTGGACTTGGACCTTGAATGCTTCATTTGGATTAATCAAAGAAACTATGTGCAATGAAGACTTAAATTCTTCTTGCTCTGAACAAGATGAAAGGAGGAAAACACCTGTCAAACAAAAAAATAATATGTCCTTGAATAGCTTCATATCAGTTATAAACTAAATATACGCCATTTTGCCGAGAAATATTCTGTTATTTGCTAAATCACAAGGATATTTTCGCTGTAAAAGTTGGCAGCCTCGGTAGCAAACCAAACAGGTTTTCTCGAGGTGCATTATTTTCATCTAAATCAAGGTAGGAAAAGAAAATATTCTTTCGATTGTAGGTATTGTAGAGGCCAAAATTGAAATATAATTTATAGACACCGATATTTCGATTATACTCTAAGTTCAAATCAAGGTGATGAAAATCTGGAAAAGTTTTATTATTTTTTCCTGTTGCAAAAATAATTGCGGGTGGTCCTAGGATATATGTGTCTGGGAAAGTATAGGCCATTCCTGTTCCATAAACATATTTGCATGACAATGTCATATTATCAAATAGCTTATAACTAAACTGAGTTAATAAATCTATAGGGCGATTGTGGGCGGCAAAAAATAGAGAATCGGGATCAAATCCAGACTCCAATTGAATGGTTGGAAATATAGTCTTGGTTACAGAATAGGTATATGAAACTATAGCATTGAATTTTTCGCTATCATATTTTAATGCACCACCTATGCCTGCAGAGAATCCCCTACCTTCTTCTATTCTATCTTGCCAATTTCCTTCGCTAGTTAAGACATTTGAAACGCTTAACGAATCCCCGATCAAGGCCAGAAAAACATCGGAACTTGCAATATTTTCTTTGAGACCTTGCATTGACTTATAATAAGCTTGCAGATCCAAACTCAAATTGTTTGAGAAATTAAAATTGTATCCAAGTGCCACTTCCTGTGCTCGACTTGGCACTAAGTCTTTACTTGAAGGAACCCAAATGTCAGATGGCAAACCAATACCTGGGTTTTGCAAAAAATGCACATACTGATGATTTACTGTGATGTTGAGATCGAAAATGTGTTTGCCAGCTTTGTAAATTGCTTTTATTCTTGGTTCGATTAGGAAATAGCTCGTATCAACAACACTGAAATTTGAAAAATGAAGTCCACCTCTAAAACTAAGCCTATCACCGAAATCTATTGAATTTTCTACAAAGCCATTTATTTCTAATGCATCTGATGGAGCAGAGGTATTTGGGTTATCAATAACTAGTACATTGTTTACTAAAGTTTGTTCTTCTAAAGTCGGTTCGAAATTATGAACGATTGCATTTACGCCAAAATTCACCTTCCCAATCCCAGTATTATACACATCAAATTTTATAGAACCAACTAGGTTTTCAATCTTTGAAGTTGCGTTTACTGCAACTACAATGGAAGAATCTTGGACTTCCTCTATAAACTTAGAAACCAAGCCATTCCCAGAAAGACTATATCTACTATAACCGACTTTTGTTGACAAGAAAACATTCTTTAAAATTTGCTTGTTCCATTGTAAGCTAAGGAGATCATTCCCCCATTCGAAGTTATTCTCAACAGTATTTCGAATATTTACATTATTAAAATTCTGTTCATTATTGGAATATAAATACAAGCGATCGCCACCTGTGTAAAGTGTCAAGCTGACCCTATTTGTTGGACTAAATTTGTGATGTAATTTTGCATAGACATCATGGAAGTTTAGATCACTATCTTCATAACCACCGAAGTTTTCAAAAAATGCATCTGACAAAAAATTTAAGTCATTAAATCTACCAGATAGTGAGATGGCTGTTTTGTCTTTAACAAGCGGACCTTCAACATGTCCTTCTGCTCCAATCAAGCCTATTGCAAAGTCTCCTTGAAACTTTTCGGTGTTACCTTCATTAATCTTTACATCCATCACGGAGGATAATTTCCCTCCATATTCAGCCGGCATGCCTTCAGAAAAGAGCTTTACCTCTTTTACTGCTGATGTTATAAATATGGAAGAAAGACCACCAATATGACTCATGTCGTAGATTGGCATACCATCAACCAGAATAAGATTTTGATCTACAGACCCACCTTTAACTACAAAACCAGATTGTCCCTCATTCCCATTCTGCACCATAATTTGATCTTTTATCTTCTGCGTAATATCAGGCAGGCCAAATGCATTAAAACCAAAAGCTGATTTTTCCTTGATGATATCTGGCGTGATTGGAAATGAGCTAGTGAGTGAATCAAAAGGAGTGATGGTCGGGATTGAGCCACTGGTATTGGAATCCAATTCAATGGTAAGTTTTGATCCAGATTTCTTTTTTACAAATGATTTGGCAGAATATCCAATTGAATTAAAAATGACGGTAATACTATCAAGATTTTCTGTTTCTATATAAAAGTATCCGTCATCGTTGGCAACTACATATTCACCTAATTCTTTAATGATGATAAATGCCGCTGGGATAGACTCTTTGGAATTCACATCTCGAACAACTCCAGAAATCTCGATCTTAGTGCTTTTTATTTTGTAGAGTAAAATCCTTTTGTTGTCAATGATCTCAAAGGCAATATCCTTTTGTGTAAAGATCAAATCAAACAAAGCATCAACTGATCCAACCTGAGTTGTTTCTAAGTACTCTTCTTTTAAAATGTTGGGAGAATAATTGAAAGCGACTTGATAGTCAGATTCAAGTTTTTCGATAATGTTGAGGTAACTAGTATCTGAAGGTGATGACACCCATTTCTCACTCAGAACACCCTGAGCGCCTATGTTGTTTAATTGAGTGCAAAGGATATAGAGTAAAATGATACATATTACTCTAGTTATTTTCATTCACATTTGATATCCTTTATAGAATACGAACCGTCATCTTTTTTGATGTAAGAAAGCTGCACAAGTTTTGATAATTCAGAAAGAATTTGATCTATGCTTTTTGTCTCAAAAGTACTAGATAGATTACAATCACTTTTCAGAATTACTTGGCTCAAATTTAATTCAGTATTAAAGTGTGCACCTATATCAGTTAAAACAGTTGCTATTGGAGTATTCTTGTACACCAAGGTATTATTTTTCCAACTTAAGTAATTATCCTTTTGCTTTCTGTATTTAACAATACTGCCCTTCACTCTTTCAGCGGCATAACCTTTTGTCAATGAAATTACTTTGCCATCAGCATGCAATTCAACATGGCCACTTTCAACCACCACTTGCATATTTGTTCCGTCATTTATAATATTAAAAGAAGTTCCTAGTACTTCAACGAAGGTTCCTTCTTCAAGATGAATTCTGAATGGCTTTTCCTTGTCTGGAGTAATGTCAAAGAAAGCTTCACCTTTTAATTCTACATTTCTAATTTTTGAAAAATCGCTAAGCTCTCGTAATTCTGAACCAACATTTAAGGTAACTGAAGATCCATCATTAAGAGCAAACTCTGATACCTTTGTTTCAGCTAAATATTCTTGAGGTACTGCACTTTCTGTTGTTGTATTTTTGTTGAGCATGAAATATCCGCCTGCCAAAATCAAAAGTAAAGCGGCAGCGTACATCATCCAAGATTTTGACTTTGGTGTGATTTGTTCTTTGAATCTCTTGTAACCTGATTCAACATTATAATCTTTATAGTCCTTGATATTTGATCCTTCTTCCACGATCTTATTTATTTCTTGGTAAATTTTAAGATTTTCAGCAGTCTCTTCTTTCCAGTCCTTCAGCTGCTGATATTCTACAACCGCTTCTTTCTTATTTAGTATTCTTAATATTACTTCTTGAATATCCATTTATTGTTCAAATAATTTGAGTGTATCTTTCACTAATAATCTTAACTTTTTAACTGCAGCAGCCATGTGGTTTTCAGCGGTCCTGCGATTTATGCCAAGCTTATCAGCAATTTCTTCGAAAGTTAGGCCATTTTGTGTCCTTAGCAAATAAACTTCCTTTGATTTAGGAGACAATTGTCGCACAGAACGCTTCAAGGCCTCTCTAAACAAAAATAAGTCTTCATTGAGACTTGAATCGTCGCTTTTCGCCTTTAAAATATCGCTATAATGCTGCTCATGAGTCTCTCTAATTTTACCGGATCTAATCAAGCCAAAAGCCTTATTTTTAACAGAACTGAAAAGATATGATTTTAGTTTCCCTTCTTCAATATTAATTGATTCCTTGTTTGACCAAAAATGAACAAAAACTTCGATAACCACATCTTCAGCATCCATGTCGTTCTTGAGGATTTTGAAAGCATAGTTGCATAATACATTATAATATGCATTAAACAACTCACGGTAACCTTCTTCGTTTTTCCAGTTCAAATTGATACAAGTCTAAATTGGGTCATTTACTGTGATTATAAAGGAAAAATCTCAGAAGCCATCCCCATGGCTTTAACAAATGCATTTGAAGACAATCCTGTATGCACATTTTCTTCCTCAAAATAATAATATAAATTCTCTGTAGGCATATTTCCGGTTAGATCATCTTTGGCCATTGGACATCCTCCATAGCCTTTTATTGCGCCATCATATCTCATACAACCCGCAGAATATGCAGATTCAATTTTTTCCCTCCACTCATCAGGTCTAGTATGGAAATGTGCTCCAAACTCAACATCTGGATAAGGGGGAATCAAATTTTTGAAGAGATATTTTATACTCTGTGGATTTGCTACTCCGATTGTATCAGAAAGTGCCATAATCTTCACCCCAATATCAGCTAGTTTGTCTACCCATTCTTGACATATCTCTACATTCCATGCATCTCCATATGGATTACCAAAGCCCATAGATATGTATATCAGTAATTTTTTATTTGCCTTCTGGCAAATGTCTTGGATGCTTTTCACAGTATCAAAGGATTCTAAAATACTTGTATTTGTATTTCTTCTTTGAAAAGTCTCACTAATTGAAAAAGGAAATCCGAGAATGTCTATCTCTTCAAATTCTTTTGCATCATTAGCACCACGCAAGTTGGCTACAATACAAGACAGTTTTGTATCAGAATTACTCAAATCAAGACCCTTCAAAACATCTTTTGTATCTGCCATTTGGGGAATGGCTTTAGGAGAAACAAATGATCCAAAATCAATCGTATGGTATCCTACTCTTAAAAGTTGATTTATATACTTAATTTTGGACACTGTTGGAATAAATTGATGTATTCCCTGCATAGCATCCCTAGGACACTCAATTATCTTTAGGGTTTGTTCTGATTTTTCCACAATTGCAAGTTACGATTGGACAAACTTTCTAACAAGCAATTGGTTATTTATAGTGCATAAAAAATTTAAATGAAAGGCTACCTCACTTTGTTTGGATATATCATCTTCGTTTTAGGCTTTTTATCCCTGTTGTTGGGCCTTTTAGGAATAGATTTAAGAATTTTATCTTGGATAAACTACTTTGACTCACCTATATCCTTGTTGATAAAACTTGCTATGCTTTTCGGTGGAGTAATTATTATGTACGTTTCAAAAACTAATCGTGTAGATTTTGAGTAAATTCGCGGCTGAAATCTCATTAAAACGGCTTCGTAAGTATAAATTATCTTACATTTGTAAATATTGTATAAAATACACTAACTAACATTAAACATGGCAAAAAAAAGAATTGCAATCAACGGATTCGGTAGAATCGGAAGACTAACTTTCAGGAATTTATTGAATGATAGAAATGTTGAAATCGTAGCTGTAAATGACCTTACAGACAACGCTACCCTAGCTCACCTTTTAAAGTATGACAGTGCGCACGGAATACTTGATGCAAAGGTAAGTTCAGATGACAAGTCAATTAAAGTAAACAGAAAAAGCTTCCATGCATTTTCTGAGCGTGATCCATCTAAATTACCTTGGAAAAAGTTGAAGGTTGATGTTGTACTTGAATGTACAGGTGTATTTAGAAATAAAGAGAAAATGAGTCTTCACTTGAAAGCTGGTGCAAAGAAAGTTGTTCTTTCTGCTCCTGCAAAAGGAGAAGGTGTAAAGACAATTGTACTTGGAGTAAATGATGAAATACTTACTAAAAAAGATAAATTGGTAAGTAACGCTTCATGCACAACCAACTGTCTTGCTCCCCTATTGAAAGTGGTTGAAGAAAATTGGGGTCTTGTGACAGGTACAATGACAACAACTCATGCTTATACT
>CALHKJ010000384.1 GCA_938033975.1 uncultured Saprospiraceae bacterium
TTATCCAACAATGATGTACATGCTATTATTGAAGATAATTCAAATAGACTTTGGGTATCAACCAATCGATACCTTAATTGCTTTGATAAAAACACCAATAGGATTTCAGTTTTTACTGAAAATGATGGTTTAAGCGATCCAGAATTCAATAAATATAGTTTCTTTTTTGACACAGAAAAAAATGAAATATATTTTGGAGGTCTAAATGGTTATAACTTCTTTAACCCGGATAGCATTTCAACGACAAGTAATGAAAGAAATATAAATGTTAGAATAATTGATGCATTAAAAACTAAAAACGATGGAAAAAATGAAAGTATATATTTCGATTTAATAAAATCAAAAACTATTGATTTTCTTCAAGAAGACCTATCATTAGAATTAGAATTAACTACCAATTATCTTTTTGCTTCTGAAGCAAGACAATTTAGCTATCGCATTCCTAAATTAAATCAGAACTGGAGAACTCAAAATTCGAACATCTTAAAACTAAATAGATTGCCTTATGGAAAGTTTGAAATTGAAATCATATCCGATTTATATAAACCATCATTTACTTCAAATATTTTAACACTACAACTAAATGTTATTAAGCCATTTAGCAAAACGTGGTTATTTTATCTATTGATAATAGTTGGTTTGATATTGATCACGTGGTTGAGTATTAAGAAATATTTTAAAATTCTGAGTGATAGGAATTTGATATTAGAACAAGAAGTCAAAGCAAGAACAAGGGAGCTAACAGAATCAAACAATTCCAAAAACATGTTGTTTGCTATCCTTGCACATGATCTACGAAATCCAATTTCTAGCCTTACCAATCTCTCAGCAAAAGTAAAATTTCTGACAAGAAATGACCGATTGGATGAATTAGATGCATTGGCCCAAAAAACTGATGTCAAATTAGGTGCACTTAACGATAATCTCAATAATCTTCTTTTATGGGCAACAAAAGAATCGAAATTGAGTGAGAATAAAATAGAAAAGGTTTCACCTCATTATGAGGTTAATAAAATAACAGAATTATATGAAGATTCTATAAATCAAAAGAAGCTCATCATTAATAATAATATTCCTGAAATTAGTATTGTCTATGCTGATGTTACAATAGTTCAAACCATCATCAGAAATTTAATTAGCAACGCGATTAAGTTTTCTTATGATGGAGGATTGATTGAATATACCCTCGAGAATAAAAATGGCTCAAAAGAATTAAAAGTGACGGACCAGGGTATAGGTCTAAAGAAAAAAGATGTGGTAGAATCAGAAAAAGTTATTTCAATAAGAAAAAATGTAGAAGGAACAGGAATTGGACTAAAGCTTTGTAAACAGCTTGCTGCTAAATCAAATCTAAAATTAAGTGTAATTCCTAATCCCAAAGGAGGCACAATAGGGCTGCTTCAATTTAGTGAGCAACACGACCTAGCAGAAAATTAGATAAGTAATATTGAAATTAACATGCTTTAAAGAATTCTTGCTTAGGATTTATTTTTTATAAATGCTGCTTTTACTGAGGCTTTAAATTTATTTCCAAGATCAATTTTTTCTGAATTAATTAGATTCAACTTATTGTTTTGAATATCAATTGAATAAATAAAATCAAGATTTACAATTGTTGACCTATGACACCGAATAAAAGTGTGTTCATGAAGTAAATCTAACAACTTTCTTAAGGACAATTTTATAACATACTTTTTGTCATGTTGTAAGAATAAGGTAGAATAATTTCGTTCAATTTCAATTTTGTAAATTTCTTTGTATGGAACATTTATTAGATTACTCTTTTCTTTTATTGTGATATAATTTTCTTTTTTTGATTCATTGATTTCACCAATTAACTTTCTAATTTCAAAGCTCAGCAATGCTTTATTTAAAGGTTTTGCGATAAAGGCATTTACTCCGACCTCATAGGCTTTTTCTATATATTCTTTTTTAGGAAAACCAGTACACACAATAGTTGGAATGAAGAACTTTTTAATCTGATTAAGATATTCAAAACTATCTTCATTATTGCCAAGTTTTAAGTCAACTATCAGTAAATCGGGTAAGTCTTTTTTTATAATAGGTAATGCCTGCTTCCATGATTTACATACCTTTTGCACATGAATGCTAAGGTCTTCTAAAATCATTTCGTAATCCCAAGCGTTGGTTATATCATCTTCTAAAATAAGGGCTTTCAAGTATAGTTGAGTTAGTGGTTTGACTAAGGCAATGTTAGATATACCATAAAATACAACAATAAAATTTAGTGATTCCCTTTGGGGATAAAAACCTATTAAAAGGGGACCAAGTTTTATATAATGAGGAAGCGATTTCTTTAGAAATAGAATAAAAATACTTCAATCAGATTTTAAATCATTCGATAAAAACATAAGGAATTTTAGACAAGTCCCACTCAATAACCAATCCTTTTGCAAGTCTACTTGCTATTTTAGGACCATATAAAACCTCGGTTAAGTACAATGACGCTTCAAAAGATTTTGCTCCACCAGCGGAAGTAATATATTTTCCATCATGCACAAAAAGACAAGAATCTCGAACGTTCAAATGAGGAAACATTTTCTTGTATTTATCAATATCTGAAGGAAACGTTGTACTTACTGCCTTATCTAATAAGCCCGCCTTCGCCAATACAAACGCCCCATCACAATGAGATGTAATATATTGCGCTTCTTTATCCGTCTTTTGTAAAAAAGCAATCATTTCTTCGTCATCTAAATCAGTGTCCAAATGATGTTCTGCACTTGGAACAACCAATATATCTATCTGAGGATAATCTTCTCTATAACTAAAATCAGGTAACATTCGAATGCCCTCAAAACTTGTTACTACATCCTTTGTCTTTGCAATCAAAAAAGTATTCATGGCTTTTATACTATCTCTGAAAATAGTATGCTGAAAAATATCAAAAGGTGCTGTCAATTCTGTATTGTAAACACCATCCATTATCAAGAACCCAACATTATATCGATCCTCTTTTATTTCAATTGCTGATTCTACATATTGTGGATTTTGTTTTACTTCTTCTTTGCAAGAAAGAAAAATACAAATCATTATTAGATATGAGAAGTACTTCATTTTTGTCTAATGATATCAATTAACTCCAAATCAACTTGGCGCAATTCCATATCCGCATCTTCTACTCTCACCATTACCTTCATACCCATTGTGATCTTACTTTTAGAACGAATACCAATAGCATACAATCTACTGTCATGCAGTTCATAAGGTTCATCAAGTTGGTCAAAACGAATCAAGCCCTCAGCTCGAGATTCTTTTAGTTGTACAAAAATTCCAGAGTCTATCATGCCAGAAATAAATCCTTCGAATTCTTGTCCAATTTTATCCAAAAGATATTCTACCTGCTTGTACTTTACGGATTCTCTTTCTGCATCCATAGCAGATCTTTCCATCTTTGAGATATGAACACACTTGGCTTCCAATTCGTCTTTCTTTACCCTTAAAGTACTATCAATGTTTTTCTCTAAAATTCTATGTACTAGCAAGTCAGAATATCTTCTAATGGGAGAGGTGAAATGTGAATAATGCTCAAAAGCCAAACCATAATGACCGATATTTTCAGTTGTGTAAATAGCCTTTGACATGGTCCTAATGGCTAGCGGTTGCAGTAAAGCGATCAATTCATCATCTTTAGCTGCCTTGGCCATAGCGTTAAAAGACTTAGCAATGTTCTTCGGTGTATCTAGATTCATTGTGAATCCAAGTTCTTTTGCAAACATAGAGAAGTCTGTCAAACGTTCCATATTTGGAAGATCATGGACCCTGTACACAAAAGGCACTATTTGTTTTTCTTTTCCCTTTTCAGCAATAAATAAGGCAACAGACTTATTTGCCAGAAGCATAAAATCTTCAACCAGTAGGTGTGCATCTTTCCTTTCCTTCACATAAATATCCACAGGTCGGTTTTGCTCATCAAGTTTAAATTGTACCTCTTCTGTTTCAAAGGATATAGCACCGTTTTTATATTTCTGCTTCCTAAGTTTTTTTGCAATCTTATTCAATGTAGCAAGTTCTTCTGCATATTCGCCTTCACCATTTTCTATTATTTCTTGAGCCTCTTCATAGGTAAATCGCCTATCAGAGTGGATGACTGTTTTCCCAAACCACTTATTTACGATTTTTGATTTTTCGTTAAATTCGAAAATGGCTGAAAAACAAAGGCTGTCTTCATCCGGCCTAAGAGAACAAAGCTTATTAGAAAGAATTTCTGGAAGCATTGGTACACATCTATCCACAAGGTAGACAGAGGTACTTCTTTTAAAGGCTTCTTTGTCGATTGCGGAATCTGGTTTTACATAATGACTTACATCAGCGATGTGAACACCAACTTCAATATTTCCATTCTCTAAAGTTCTAACTGACAAGGCATCATCAAAATCTTGCGCTGTCAAAGGATCAATGGTGAGGGTTGTAATATCTCTAATGTCTTTTCTCAAAGCAATTTCTTGCTCTGAGATATTTTGAGCTAGCTTTTTAGTTGCGGCAATTACTTCATCTGGAAAACTAAGTTCAAAACCATTTTCAATAATAATCTGTTGCATGGCAAAGTTATGTGCATCAGTCTCAGTAAGAACCTCATCAATTTTACCCCATAATGATTTGTTTTGATTTTTTCCCCACGAGGTGATCTCAACCAAAACAGAATCACCGTTTACTGCACCCTTGAAGTCTTCAGGATTTACATTTACATCTATGATTCCATGTTTTCCTTTGTACTCAACAACAGCAAATTTTTTCAGTTTTCTGAATTTGCCAACAACCTGAGTTATATTTCTTTTGATAATTTCAATAACCTTTCCATTCGGTCTTCTCCCTTTTGATGTTTCAGAAACAGAGATAAGTACTTCATCTTTATTCATGGCACCCATCAAAAACTTAGCTGGGACAAATACATCCTCTTCTAGTCCATCGACTAGAATGAACCCAGCTCCTCTTTTGGTCATATCAACTACTCCCTTGTATGTGTTGAGAGAGGTTTTAATAACCTGCTTGATAAAGTTTTTATTGGCTTTGTAAACCTCAGGCTTGAGTTTTAAAATTTTGTTGGCCTTTACAAGTTCATCCATTGCTGCCCTTACTTGGTCAATAGGATTTGAGAACTTTAGTTTCTTTTTAATGGATTTGGGAGAGAATCTTTTTTTTGGATTTGCAAGTAGAACAGATACGATTTTTTTCTTTAGGTAACTGCTATTTGCTTTTTTACTTTTTTTCTTTTTAGTCATGTGTTTGTTCATCATTTATGGAAACAATCTGCCCGTTGGCTAAGATCTCCATATAAATTTGTTTAGAATCATTACCGTCGAATAGGTGAGTAGTAGATGCATTGGCACCTGCTATGTGAATACTAAAGTCTTCGGTAATGGTGGCAGCTGATTGTATTGCGTTTTGGCCGTCGGATATGAGCCCTGCAATTACCTTTCTTGAAATCAGTTGACCTTTTTTGTCTAAGATAGCTAGAATGTATTCATACTTTAATAACTCAGCTTTGTAGTAAACTATTGCCACAAAGTCTTTTTCAAAATTGAATTTGAAACATGGTATATATTCTACAAATTCATTTGGATCCGGATCCCACTCATTGATATATTTATCAATGGCAATTGCTGGCAGAGCTATATTATTTCTTGAGAATTCTATAATGCTATCCTTTGAGACTACTGCAGGAAATGAAGCCTCAGGGAAAATTTGTAGAAATTCGCTAAATGTTATGTCCTTGATTTTTTCCACGGACGCAAAGGTATTTCAATTAATCGTGAGATTCAATCTTAAGCAAAGATATATAGATAAATGCAGTCAATACTATTGATTAGACTCCTCAGCCTTCATCTTTTCAGCATTTTCATAAACCTGTAATGCTTCAATTACAGCTTGGAGATCTCCTTCAATAATGGTGTCTAACTTGTATAAGGTCAAACCAATTCTATGATCCGTTACCCGGTTTTGAGGATAGTTGTAAGTCCTAATTTTATCAGAACGGTCCCCCGAACCAACCAATGATTTTCTTTGGGCTTTTTGTTCAGAATAAACTTTTTGTCTCTGTACTTCTTGGACTTTTATATAAAGTCTACTTAAGGCAATTTCTCTATTCTTATGCTGAGACCTGCTATCTGTACTTTCTGCAGCAATACCTGTGGGAAGGTGTGTAAATCTAACTCCCGACTCAGTTTTGTTTACATGCTGACCACCTGCTCCACTCGCACGAAAGGTATCAACCTTAAGGTCATCCTTTTTTATATCAATATCCTCAGGTTCAAATTTAGGTATGACGGCTACAGTTGCTGCAGAGGTGTGTACTCGTCCCTGAGATTCCGTTTTTGGAACACGTTGTACCCTGTGTGCTCCGGACTCAAATTTTAGATTGCCATAAATGTCTGTACCATAGACCTCCATTACAATTTTATTGTAACCACCCACAGTACCTTCATTTACATCAACAACTTCAGTTTTCCACCCTTTCGATTCAAAAAACTTATTGTACATCCTGAACAGATCTCCTGCAAAGATACTAGCCTCATCACCTCCTGTTCCAGAACGAATTTCTAAAACTACATCCTTGCTATCTTCTGGATCTTTTGGAATCAACATCACTTTGATCTTCTCTTCGATTTCTGCCAACTTAGGCTTTAGTTCACTCAATTCCATTTGAGCCATCTCTTTCATCTCCTTATCATCATCCTTCAACATTTCTGTTGCATTGTCAATATTGCCCAATATGCTTTTATACTCATGGTAAACATCAGAGAATGCTTGAAGGGATTTGTACTCTTTATTAAGCTTTGTAAATTTCTTGATATCAGAGACTATCTCAGGATCTGACAGCATCTCTTGTGTGTGTAGAAATTTATTGTGGATTGCTTCTAACTTATCTAACATCGATTTAGTTTGGTGTGGCAAATATAAGCATAGCTCTTCGCTCAAATCGAGGTAAAACTATATTTCTGTGAAATAATGTATAACCAAAGTTGTTATGTTCCTCAATTTTTATTCTAAAACTAAACTTATTCTGAAGTCGAAAACCTGGTTAATACCCCAAATATATGTGTTAATACATATTTTGATTTGATATATATGTGTTTTGTAGATATAGGATGATATTCAATGATCTATTGATTTAAGCCCAATTACCAAAATTGAGAACGATAAAGAGTACTCCCTAAGTAAGATTATTTCACTTGTTGAAGTCAGTTTTACTCTAGACCGTAGGCTCTACGAAAAACAGAACAAAATTTAACCAACCAATTTCTTACTTGAAAAATCTCATGAAACATTTATTTCCTATTAAATTTATTTCACTATCAATACTATTGATAGTGGCCAGTAGCTTATCTTCTCAAGTCACCCCACTTGGAGCTAATTCTGATTCAGACTGTGGTGCTGATTGTTGGGATTGGTTTGAATGGTCCCCAGCCATGGATGCTGCAGGCGGGATAATTCTAAACTACGGTGATGGAGAAGCCGTAGACGCCAATTGTAATACATCAATTACAGCGGATATTAGTTATACAGGAAGTGATCCAGATGGCATTGACCTTAGCGGACAAAATATTGGTGCTAATATGCAAGGAGGAACTGCTTGGACAGATGAATGGATTTTATCATTTAGTGAACCATTAACAAATCCTGTTTTAAATATTATTGATTTATTTGGTGATTCTGAGGTTTGTATTTCCGATTGTGATGGTGTACCAATATCAATAACAGATATGTCCTCTGGAACAATTATCCCTGGAGGTTGCTTTTTGGGTAATGATCAGATTCAATTATCGGGAACATACGATTGCTTTTTTCTTACAGTAATGAACAATGTTAATGACAGATATTCATTTTCTGTTGGAACATGTCTTTCCGCTAATCTTCCGCCACCTTGCACTATGTGTAGTCCAAACTTTGAATATGATTATTTGACTTTGGATAATGCTTCTGGAGCAGGCACTGGAGCTACAGCAGATGTTAATGTAGGGGGAGCACTTTATGGGACAGCTACAGTATTATATTCAGATGTTAGTATAAATGAAGATCTAGATGGATCTGCATTTGGTGCAATTGCAAATGGAAGTGCAAATACGGAGACTTTAATATTGGCTGTGGAATTGTGTGCTCCCATAACAGTACAACAAGTTGACATTATAGGCCTAGAAACTGAATCTCAAGTTTGGGTTGGTTCAGCTTTATCGGGAGCTGGTGATATGGCTATACCGACGGGTTTTACATTAACACAATGTGGTGGTGGTGGAAACATGATGTCTACTGGAAACATGGTAACTAATACATCTACTAACTGTAACAATCAAGGAAATGGTAATTATTCTATTGGCGGAGCAACTGTAAGCACATTGTATTTTAGATATACAAACCCGGCTGGAGGTTGTAGTATCGATAAAGCAACATTTAGAATTGGTCTTTGTTTGCCAAGCGGAAATGAAGCTATTCCCACATGTCCTTTAAGCTATATTACTTACACAAATGATATGGATGACTATATATTAAATGGTCCTACAGCAAGTAATACTTTTTCAGTAATGCAAGATGCAAATGGAAATTTCTTTGATGCTGATTGTTCTGGGATTGCAGGAGATGTTATGGATGTTGATGGGAATGGAGATGGAGATCTTTTAGATGTTGTTGATATAGATGCAAATGCCAACGGAACTTTAGATGCTGGTAACGCAATTCCTACCATTTCAATAAGTCCATGTGCAGAGGTAATAGATTTAACAGATTGTAATTTTTGTACAACACCTCCACCTTGTGAAGATTGTATAGAGGGAGATTTTCAATTAATCAATCTTCAAGAAACAGGAATCACTGCCGCGGGCTTGCCTGTTGGAATTATAGAAATCAATGGAGTTTGCATAGGTAACTTTGAGTATGAGACAGGAAATATGGGAGTAAGACTCGATGCAAACGGATCGACATTTGGTGGAGCTGATACTGATGGGGGTTTTATGTGCATTAGAGTAGACTTTTGTGACCCTCAAGTAGTTCAACAAATTGATATTTTAGGATTGGAAGTTGGATCAATGGTCCAGGTTGGTACTACAAAATCCGGAACCGGAGCCGCTACAAATTTAGGTGGATTAACTCTTACACATTGTGATGGATCGACAAGAATGGATGCTGATGATATTACGAACGGAAATAAAGTAACTACTGCAGGACCAGGATGTTTAGCAAATCCAGATGCATCTTATTCAGTAGGTATGCCTACAGTATCAACATTATTCCTTACTTATATGAATCCAGCAGGCAATTGTACTAGAGACTATGTCGGGTTTAATATTGGAATTTGTTACAATACCCAAGCTGTTTATGCTTTACCAATTTGTCCAATCGAAATTTACGAAGTTTCATGCTCTGATCCTTTAGGCAATCTAGCAAATACACAGACAGTTGCAATCGATGCAGTTGGTAATATTTTTCAAGATTATGATAACCTTGGTAATGCTAATACTAACACAACTTGTGGTGATGGATTTCCAATTGATGATAGTTTCATGGGTCAAATTACTTTGCAAGAAGCTGTCGACACTGCAACACCACTTTTAACAGCTAATTTGGGTTGTGCTGAAGTAACAAACTTTACAGATACAGAATGCATTATTGATGGTTGTACTCAAGAACCAGAATGTTCAATGTGTCCTTTAGAAGATACATATGATTATTTGGTATTAGACCAAAATGGAACTAGTACAGGTGGCTTACCATTAGGTATTGTAGAGCTAAACAATGTGAAAATAGGGACCTATGAGTTTTTATATAGTGACTTGGATAATAATACTGATGGCAATGGTAGCACCTTTGGTGGTTCTGATGTAGATGGAGGTACATTTATTTTAGAATTAGACCTCTGTGAACCAATTACTATTGCAGAGCTTGAAGTATTAGGGTTAGAGGTCCAATCAATGGTTACAATAGGAACAAACATTTCAGGTTCAGGTCCATCAGCCGTTGTTGGCGGAATGACACTTACACATTGTGAAGGATCAGACCGTATGGATGGTGATGACATAACAGGTGGAAATACAATTACAACTGCAGGACCTGGATGTCTAGCAAATCCAGATGCAAGTTATATTACATCTCCAGCAACCACGTCTACAATTTATTTTAAATATCATAATCCACCAGGAGGATGTACTCGTGATTATGTGGGCTTTAGAATTGGTGCTTGCGTAGAGCCTTTCGAAGAAATGATAATCCCAGAATGTTCGATTGCTCTTTATGAAGTAGATGAATGTCCTGATGATCCAACAAGTCCGACCTTCACTTATCTCCAGGATGGAAATGGAAACTGGTTCAACATGACCTGTCCAACTTCATTACCTACAAGCCCAATTCAAGCGATACCATTGAGCCCATGTGCTTCAGTAACATACATTGAAGATTGTCCAATATGTGTAATTCCTGGACTTGCAAAAACCATTACAAATGTTTCAAGGGCATCCAGTGGCATAGCAGGAAATGTTGATGTTACATTTAAGTTTTCCTTGACAAATTTTGGTGGCGCAGACATGACGAACCTAGTTATTAGTGATGATCTAAATTCGATTCCTGGTTATATCGGTCTTGTTGGAGTACCTAATGTAATGTTATCTGCAAACCCTTCAGGAACAGCCGTTGCTCCTATGGTTAATTCATCTTATAATGGAATGGGGAATTTGTTAAACGGAACTTCGGGATCACTTAATGAAGCTGATGAAATAATGGTTTTTATAACTGTAGAGTTGAATGCATCACTAGTCCCTGATAATCATACAAATACAGCTCAAGGAGGAGGTACACCACCAAATGGCGGAACTTTATTTTTGGACGATTCCCAAAATGGTCTTATTTCGGACCCAGATGGAGATGCAAATCCAGCAAATAATTCGCAAGCGACACCTTTATTCATACCTGCAATAAATACAGCAAAAGAATTTATAAATGTGGTTTCGGCAAGTTCTGGAACTCTTGGAAATTATGATGCAACTGTTCAAATAGTAGTTGAAAATACAGGAAATGTGCCTTTGACCAATATTACCCTTTCAGATGACTTGGCAACAGAATTAACAGGCGCTTTTGTAGCTGTTATAACAGACCCAATGATTTCTGCAACAACTGCTACAATAAACCCTACAGTTAATGGTGCCTATAATGGAAATTCTAATGTTAATATCTTTAATGGGACATCTGGGAATCTCGAAGCCGGAGAATCAATAACGGTGACTTTTGTAATAGAAGTTAATCCAAACAATTCAACTTCATTCCTAACTGATAATCAAGCTATTGCAGGAGGAAAAGGATTAGATGTTAATGGAAATCCACTTATGTATCCTGATGGATCAATGATTTTAGTTTCAGATGCTTCTGATTCAGGATTAGACCCAGATTCATCAAACAACAACGGGCTTGGAAATACAGGAGGAAGTGACGACCCGACACCTCTCCAGATTCCAGAACTTAGTATTTCCAAGGATTGCATTGGAATTGAACAAACAGAATGTCTACCTGCAGGAAATGTGGATGTAACGTATCAATTGTATGTAATGAATACAGGTAATGTTGATTTATCCAATGTTTTAATCCAGGATGATTTAGAAGCGGAATTTGGCCCTTCATTTGTTGAAATAAATAGCATTTCAATAACAACTTCGCCTGGGCCTAGTACTCCAACACTAAATAGCGGGTTTAATGGTAGTACAGACATTGATATCTTCAATGGAACATCTGGAACATTATCTCCAAACGATATTGTTGTCATAACGATAAATGCAGAATTTAACCCAAATGCAGAAGGGGCTCCTATGTTTGGCTTTAATCAGGCAAATGGAACAGCAATAGGACCTAATTATTTGGGTGAAAATGTCACAGTGAGTGATTTATCAGATTCAGGAACAGATCCAAATTCAATTAATCAAAATCAACCCAACAACAGTGATGAATTAGGAACAAATGAAACAGCGGAAGACCCAACACCTTTCCCTATGCCAAATTTGAATTCCGCTATGGAAATGGTGGCAATTGGTCCGTCAACAACAGCAACATCAGGTCAATTTACAATTACGTATAATTTATATATTGAGAATACAGGAAATGTAGATCTCTCCAATATTTGTGCATTAGATCAATTGGATGCTCCAATTCATTTTGGTGTAGCTTTTGTAAGTGTTGTTTCTCCTCCAACAATTATATCATCAACAGCCGCAATTGATCCAATAACAAATGGATTATTTAATGGAAGAGCAAGTAATAATAATTTACTTACAGGAACTTCTGGTCTTTTGGAGCCAGGAGATGCTCTCACAATAGAATTTACAGTAGAGGTAAACCCATTTGATGCACAAAATGGTTTAGGACTTTGTAATCAGGTTACAACAAAAGCTTCTGGACTTGGATGCGAAGATTTAGATATTGTTGTAACAGATTTATCAGATGATGGAGACACTCCAGAAAGTGAAAATACAGACAGTTTTCTGAGTGCAAATCATTGCTCTAGCGATTGTACAATATTTGGTCAATGCTATGAATCTGTATGTTCACAGCTTTCCTGCAATGATCATATTAATATCTCCGCCTCAGAAGGTTGTGAGGTTTATATTACCGCTGATATGATTATGGAAGGAATCGATCCAGAATGTCTTGGAGCAGGATTCCCTAGTTTTTATGATGTAGTTATTGAAGACTCTGAAGGTAATCGGTTACCAGTGGATGATACATACGGAGGTGTTGTTTTAGACGCTAGCGACTTTATAGGACAAACGATTGTTGTTTATGTAGAATCAACATGTAATGGATACGGATGTTCAACCACTGTTTTAATTGAAGACAAAATCGCACCTACACTTGCATGCGAATGCGAAACACCTTACCTAGATGATGGAGTTACTCCAAATCCTGACTGTTCATTCAATTGCTACGAAATTTGGGATTTAGAAGAACTAGAGAGCCTAGTAAGATCAGGAAATGAAGTTCTACCAAGTGTATTTAACAACTTACCAGAAGATAATTGTGTTGACTTTGGTGTTCCAGCTATCGCATATTCATACAGCGATGGTCCAAATTGTGGCGAACATATAGTAACAAGAGAATTAGCTTGGACTTATGTAGATGAAGCAGGACAAACACAATATTTGTCATGTACCCAGAATTTCCTTTTTGATAATCTTGAATTATCATCAATAGGAACAACTGAAGATGGAGCTTGGGATGGTTATGCTAATATTTTTGAAGCAGTATCAGGAGAAAGACCAATGTTTGATCTTTATACTCCACAACATATTGTAACCCTACCATGTGGAGCAGAATATGATCCTTTATCAATTGCTACTTACTATGATTTTGATACTCCAGGAAGACCGTCACCAGCATCGAATAATGATTATGATGATGAGACTCCAAACTTAGTAGAGTACAATGAAGGTATTCCTTATGCATTCCCATATGTTGTGCAAGCAGGATGGACTGGCAGATACCATGCTAAGCCGATTGACAACAATATTTGTAACATCTGGCAAGTATATTCTGATTTAACTTATGATACTTGCGCAGACGATTGCTTTGGAAATAGTAAGATCGCAAGATCATGGACAATCTTAGATTGGTGTACAGCATCAACAGTTGAGTTTGTACAAACAATCAAGAGAGTTGATGAAGAAGGACCTCAAGTTAGTGGACCTGATCACGCGATAAGTGTAGATCCTTGGGGATGTACAGCAAACTTTGAAGTACCTGCACCTGAGCACTTGCTTGACAATTGCGATAAAGAACCTACTTGGACAGTTTTAGGACCAATAGGAGTAGAAATAGTGAATGGATATGCCATTGATCTACCAAAAGGAACAACAACGCTTACATACTTAGCAGAAGATTGTTGTGGAAATCAAACATACTCTTCATTTGATGTAACAGTAGAAGACAAAACGGCACCAGTTGCAGTAGCACTACAAAATGTTGTTGTAGGACTTACTAATGTTGGTCAAGAACAAGGTCTTGCAAAACTATTTGCGAAGGATATCGATAACTTTAGCCACGATGGTTGTACTGATGTACACTTAGAAATTAGAAGACCTGATGATATTGGAGAATGGTGTGCAATCGGATCTTCAACATTCAACAATAATGGACACCCAGGTGATCATCCTGATGATCCTGATGGAGGCGAATACGTTCTTTTCTGTTGTGAAGATTTATTAGATATTGATGAAGATGGTAATTTATTCGGCATGGCAGATGTTGTTCTAAGAGTATGGGATGATGGCGATATGGATGGAGTATTTGGAAGTGAAGGTGATAACTATAATGAAACTTGGACTACAGTTAGAATAGAAGATAAGCAAACTCCAATTATCGTATGTCCACCACACATTGAGTTATCATGTGATCAGGATTACCTAGACTATGATCTTACAGGAAGACCATATG